>NZ_LFVW01000425.1:0-10169 GCF_001182915.1 Kitasatospora sp. MY 5-36 | reverse complement strand
GAAGGACAGGTCGAAGTAGGGCACCACGTCGGCGTTGCCGGCACCGAGGGTGAGGGCGGCGGCCACCCGGGTCCAGCGCGGCCCGCCGCGATCGGCCCACACCACGCAGCCGCACCCCGCGACCACCAGGACCAGAATCCCCACCAGAACCGCACCGACCATCACGGCCACCCGCCTTTCCCTCGACGCCCTACTGCCTGGTAGGACGTGCGGACCGTCCCACCCGGTTCGGCCACGAGGCCGGACGCTGTGCCAGGATGCGGGGTGCCGAACGGCCCAGGTCACCGTACCGGTCGTACGGGAACCGTACCGACCAGCACCACCCGCCACCCACCCGTCAGCCGTACCCCGAGGAGTCACCGTGGCCACTGCCCGGTTCGCCACCCTGCACACCACGGCGGGCCCGATCCGCCTGGAGCTGTTCCCGTTCCACGCGCCGAAGACGGTCCGCAACTTCGCCGAACTCGCCGAGGGCACCCGGGAGTACACCGACCCGCGCACCGGCGAGCCGGGCCAGGGCCCGTACTACGACGGCACGCTGTTCCACCGGGTGATCAAGGGCTTCATGATCCAGGGCGGCGACCCGACCGGCACCGGCACCGGCGGCCCGGGCTACGCCTTCGCGGACGAGTTCCACCCGGAGCTGTTCTTCACCAAGCCGTACCTGCTCGCGATGGCCAACGCCGGCCCGGGCACCAACGGCTCGCAGTTCTTCATCACGGTGGGCACCCCCGCCCACCTCAACCGCAAGCACACCATCTTCGGCCAGGTCGCCGACGCCGCCTCCAAGGCCGTGGTCGACGCGATCGCCGCCGCCCCGACCGAGGACGAGCGCCCGGTCGAGGACGTGGTGATCACCTCCGTGGAGATCGAGCAGTCCTGACCCGCCGCCCGTCGGCCGGTACTCCTCCTGCCCCCGCCCGGGACACGGGCGGGGGAGCCGCGCCGCACGTCCGGGGGCGTCGGCCCTCCCGTCCGGCTGGCGGAAACGCGAAGCCGCCGCCCGGCGCGGTGCGCGGGCGGCGGCCGTGGAGCGGGCGCGGTGTCAGGAGCAGCTGCTGAACGTCGCGCTGGTGTTGGCGATGTAGAGGGTGGCGCCGGCGGTGGGGTCGGAGCTGAGCGGGACGGTGACGGTGTCCTCGGCGGTCCACGGGATGCCGTGGGCGTCGAAGGTCCAGGTGCCGGTGACCTTGCGGGCGAGCTCGGCGAGCGTCACCCAGCCGTACTGCTGCTGCGGGACGGTGACGGTGACGGAGTTGTTGACGCTGCGCGAGCCGCTCCAGACGTTCTGGAAGCTGATGCCGGTCTTGACCGAGGCCTTGAACACTCCTTCGGCGCCGCCGCCGATGTCGCTGCCCAGCTCGGTGCCGATGGTGTTGGACCAGCCGCTGGTGTCGGTGACCGCGAAGGACTGCTGGACGGTGCTGCTGGTGTTGTTGAACCAGATCGCGGAGGCGCACACCCGCGGCAGCGGCGCGGCGGGGGCCTCGCTCTTCGTGGCCCAGGAGCAGGCGGAGATGTTCTTCTGGCACTGCTTGGCGGCGTGGTCGACGGCCAGGTTGCGGGCGGCCTGGGCGAAGCCGGTGGACCACTGCTGGTTGGCGGTGCCGTTGCAGGCGTACTGGTCGGTCCAGGCATCGTCGTAGTTGCCGCCGAGCAGCAGGTCCAGGCAGGTGTTGTCACCGGCGTGGCGGATCATGAACGCGTCGCCGCCGCCGGGCGCGGGCTGGAGGAACCAGCGCTGGCTGGCCTGCCCGGCACAGCTCTGCTGGCGCAGCGCCGGGGTGAAGAAGGCCAGGTCGATGCACTTGCCGGTGTCGTTGTTGACGATGGTGAAGGTGTAGTCCGAGGGGTCGACGTTCAGCCGCCAGGACTGGTGGTAGCCGGGGGCGGAGTTGGTGACGATGTAGGCGCCGTCGCCCATGTTGCCGTTCTGGACGTCGAGTTGGCGCCCGTTGCTGAGCGACTTGATGGTCAGGCACTGCTGCGGCGAGGCGCAGGCGGCGAGCGGGGCGGACGGCGCGGGCGCGGCGGCGCGGGCGGGGGCGGCGGCCAGGCCCAGGGCGGCGCAACAGGTCACCAGGAGGGCCGCGAGCAGGCGCAGCCAGGGCGCGGTGCGGCCGGGGGTCAGGGTGGGCAAGGGGTGTCCTTTCGTCGGGGGAGAGGGTGGGGAGAGGAGGTCAGAGGTCAGGAGGCGGCGGCGAAGGCCGCCTCCAGGCGCGGGACGTAGTCCACGAGGTCCTGCGCCCAGCAGCCCGCGGTGTGGCCGCCGTGGCAGTCGGTGCCCCAGCCGGTGCCGTCGCCGTAGTCGGTGAAGCGGTACGGCAGGCCGAGCGCGTCCAGGCGCTGCTTGAGGCGCTTGGCGGTGCCCTCGGCCCAGAACTCCATGTCGCCGGGGCTGTTGTTGCCGTTGCCGGTGTAGACGGCGATGCCGGTGTGGTCGAGCACGGCGGCGCGCGCGACGGGGTCGGCGGCGTTCCAGCGCCAGTCGGCGTTGAACACCGGGTACGGGCTGCCGAAGATCGCGTCGCTGGAGACGGTGGGGCCGAAGTCCAGGCCGCAGGGGTGGCCGTCGCTGGGGCCGCAGAGCACGGTGCCGGCGTTGACCAGGGTGGCGACCACGGCACCGCGGATGATCATCTCGTCGGTGGACAGGTCGTTGGCGCCGGACATGGTGAGGACCTGGCCGAACAGGTCGGGGCGGTCCTGGGCGTAGTGCAGGGCGCCGAAACCGCCCATGGACAGCCCGCCGACGGCCCGGTGGGCGCGGTCGGTGCGGGTGCGCAGGTTGGCGTCGACGAACGGGAGGACCTGGGTGAGGTGGAAGGTCTCCCAGTTCTGCGCGCCGGCGGCGGTGCCCTGGTCGAGCCAGTCGGCGTACCAGCCGCGCAGGCCGCCGTCCGGGATGACGGTGATCATCGACTGGGCGGCGGTCAGCGCGGGGTAGGCCAGCGCCGGGTCGCTCGGGTTGTCCGAGGCGCCGTGCAGGAAGTACAGCACCGGGTAGCGCTTGTCCGGCCGGGACGCGTAGTCGGCGGGCAGCAGGATGCGGATGGTGTGCGGCCCGGCGACCTGCGGGGTGGTGACGGTGATGACGAAGTTGGTGGCGCTGCCGGTGGCGGCGCCGACCTGGGTGAGGCCGAAGCCGTCGGTCAGCGGGGGCGGCGCGTCGGCCCCTGCCCCGGCCCGTACGGAGGCGGTTGCCGAGGCGGACGCGGGTGCGGCGGGTGCGGCGAGCGGGAGCAGGCAGGCGGCCAGGGCGGCGAGAACCGCGCGGGCGCGCCGGAGCCGGGCAGGGGGCATGGGCGTCCTCGGCCTTCCGTCGTGTCTTCCGTCGTGTGACTGATCGCCGTCAACTCTTGCCAGGGGCCCCGCCCGGACGCCAGAGCCCCCGGTGGCGCACCTGGGCCACCGGCGCATGTGCGCCGCCGCTGCGGGTAGGCTCCCCCGGCTCCGCCCGGGGCGGGTACGGGGGGCGGAGCACACCGTGACATTGGGGGGTGTCGTGCACGACGTACTGGAACCGGACTCCGAACGCGGCCGCGTCTACCACTGCCTGGTCGGCCGGCCGCGCGCCCGCGTACCCGAACTGGCGCGGGAGGCGGGCCTGGACGAGGAGGCCGTCCTCGCCGTGCTCCGCGACCTCGCCGACGAGGGCGTCGCGGTGGCCTTCGACACCACCGACAGCGCCGACGACCGCGACCACGCCTGGGAGGCGCTGCCGCCCGCCCGGGTGGTCGAGGCGGTGCTGCAGCACGACGCGCTGCGCCAGGCCGCCGCCCGCCGGGCCGGCGCCGAACTGGAACGGCTCTACCGCTTCGCCCGCCGCGACACCGGCAGCTACGGCGCGCTGGAGGTCGTCGACGACCCGGCCGAGGTGCTGGCCGCCAGCCACCGCCTCCAACTGGCCGCCCGTCACCAGGTGCGGGTCATCGACGTGCCGCCGTACTCCGGCAGCCGCGCCCACTACCTCGACCAGGAGGTGCTGCAACGCCGCCGGATGGCCGCGGGCGTCGTCTACCGCGCCATCTACCAGGGGTGCGCGTTCCAGGACCCGGTGGCCGGGCCCAACATGGCCCGGATGATCGAGGCGGGCGAGCAGGCGCGGACACTGGACGAGCCGCCGCTCAAACTCGCCATCGGGGACGACGACCTGGCCATCGTCACGCTGCGCGCCGACGACGGGCCGGGCGTCGTCTCGCTGCTGATCCGGCCGTCCGGGCTGCTGAACGCGCTGAGCGCGGTCTTCGAGACGCTGTGGCGCCTGGCCGTACCCGCCTCCATGGCCGGCGTCGACCCGCGCATCGACGAACGCGACCGGCGGATCCTCACGTTGATGGCCGGCGGAGCGACGGACGACGCGATCGCCCGCCGGCTGGGGCTGGGACGGCGCACGGTGGTGCGGCGGGTCTCCACCCTGCTGGCGCACTTGGGCGCCACCACCCGTTTCCAGGCGGGGGTGCAGGCCGCGCGGAGGGGGTGGCTGTAGGCGGGGCGTCGGCCTGACGTCTGACGCGGTGCGTCGGCGCGGAGGGGAGCGAGAAGTCGGATCGGCCGACTTCTCGCGGTGGGCGGCGACGCGGCCGTCGTCGAAGTGGAGCGGGGAGTGGACGGGCCGGTGCTGAGGCGGCGGTTCGGGCCGGGGGCCGGCCGGGTCTCAGTGCCGGACGTGGTCGATCACGTGGGCTGCTGGGTGGGGTTGGCCCAGCTGATGCGGATCTCGCGGTCGCCGGCGGGGATGACGAGGACGGGTTCGTCGGCGAGGTCGCGGATGATGTCGCGCCGGGCACAGGGGCCGGTGAGGCGGCGCTCCAGGGCGTAGTGCTGGAAGCGGGACATCGGGCGGTAGCGGACCGAGTCCCAGAGCCGGCGCAGGAGGTCGTCGCTGAGGGTGTGGACGGCGGGCGGCTGGTGGTCCGGGATCTCCATGAGGACGTCGTGATCGGCCCTCACGCGGCCACCTCCGACCAGACGATCTTGCCGGTGTGCTCGCGCGGGGAGCAACCCGTGCGGGTGGAGAGGGACTTGACGAGGTGGAGGCCGCGTCCGGCCTCGCCGTCGAGGGTGAGGGCGCGCAGGACCGGTTCGCGGTTCCGCCGGGCGTCGTGCACCTCGATGCGGAGGCGGGCGGGGTCGAGGTCGAGGGCGAGGTAGATGCGGTGGCCGGGCGGCGTCCCGTGGACGAGGGCGTTGGTGACGAGCTCCGAGACGATCAGGAGCCCGGAGTCGCGGTACGGCTCACCGGCGGGGGTGGAGGCGAGGAGCGAGGCGAGGAGGGAGCGCCCCTCGCTGGGGGAGCGGCGGCTGCGCGGCAGCCAGGTGGTGGAGGAGTGGCAGGACATGGCGAATCCACCTTCCAGACGCGGAGTTTGAAGCCATGCGGAAGTCGGGCGGAGGCATGGGGATGCCCGGCGGTAGGTCAGTCATGGTCACTCAGGAGACCTGAATCGCTACTCCCGGTAGCATGCTCTGCGATGGCTTCATTGCGCAAGCGCACTCCCGCGCAATTGCGTGGGATCGCAAGAGTCTTGTGATCACCGAGGGAGGTGGCAGACTGTGACCCGACGTCAACCAAGAGGGAGCGACGAGCGTGGACAGTCCAACCGTGCTGCGCCGTAGGCTCGGCTCCGAGCTGCGACGATTGCGCGAACGGACCGGGCGTCAGGCCAAGTCCGTTGCGGACGAGCTCGGCTTCAGCGCAACCAAGGTGTCGCGGATCGAGTCGGGTCAGACGACTCTGAAGGAATCAGACATTCGCGCGATGCTCGAACTGTACGGCGTCAGCGACGAGGCCGAGTTGCGGCAGTTCATCTCGCTGACCCGCCGCAGCACGCAGCGCGGCTGGTGGCACGACTACGCGGACACCCTGCCGGACTGGTTTCAGACCTACGTGGGCCTTGAGGCCGACGCCGCGCGGATTCGCTCGTACGAGACGGAGTTGATTCCGGGGCTCTTCCAGACTCCCGAATACTCCCGCGCGATCTTCCGCGCTTCCCTGGTGGGGCAGGACGGCGACATAGAGGGCGCTGTCGATCGCCGGTCGCAACTCAGGCTGCAACGGCAGGAAGTCCTCCACCGGACGGACCCGCCCGTCATCCACGCGGTTCTCAACGAAGTGGCGCTGAGTCGGCCCATCGGCGGCCCCGGGGTGATGCGCGACCAGATCCTGCATCTCCTGAAGCTTGTCGAGCGACCGAACCTCTCCGTCCGGGTGCTGCCGCTCAGCGCTGGCGCGCACGCCGCGATGAGCATGTCGTTCCGCATCCTGTCGTTCTCGGACGTGCCCGGTCACCTCGTCTACGTCGAAGCGCTGACCAGCAGCCTCTATCTGGAGAGGGAAGCTGATATCGCGCGGCACGAGTTCGTTTTCGACCGGCTGACCGAGATGGCAATGAGCCCGCAGGAGTCCGCTACCTGGATGGCTCGGCTACTGAAGGAGAACTATCGCAATGAGAGCTGACCTGGCATGGCGTAAGAGCAGCTACAGCGGCGGCGAAGGCGGCGATTGCATCGAGGTCGCCAGCGGGCTTCTGGACTCCATCCCCGTCCGCGACAGCAAGGACCCCCACGGCCCGGCTCTCGCTTTCACCGCTGAGGCGTGGCAATCCTTCGTTGCGGGCGTCCAGGCGGGCGACTTTCCGGCCGGTTCCTGAAGCGTTTCTTGCCGGGCGGCCCTGCGGAGCACGCAGGGCCGCCCGGTCTGCCTGGTGCAGTGGGCTTCTGTCTTGCTCGTTCAAGCTCTTGCTGACTGGGGGACGTACGGCACATGGGAGATCGAGTCCAGCGGGCCGTCTGGCGTAAGAGCACCTACAGCAACGGGCAAGGAGATTGCATAGAGGTGGCCGATGGCGTCGCTGGTGTTGTCCCGGTGCGGGACAGCAAGGACCCTCACGGGCTGGCCCTCGCTTTCACCGCTGAGGCGTGGCGGTCCTTCGTCGCGGGCGTTCAGGCGGGCGACTTCTCGGCCGGCCCCTGAATCGCCTTTGCCTGGATGTGTGCCGGATCTTCATCTTGCCCGCTCAAGGGCATCTTCTGGTGGGAACGGTGCAGAGGAGGTACGGCATATGAGAGATCGATTTCACCAGGCTGTCTGGCGTAAGAGCACCTACAGCAATGGCGACGGCGACTGCCTTGAGGTGGCCGATGGCGTCGCTGGTGTTGTTCCGGTGCGGGACAGCAAGGATCCTCACGGCCCGGTCCTCGGTTTCGCTCCGGAGGCGTGGCGGTCCTTCGTCGCGGGTGTCCGGGTGGCCCTGCGGAGCACGCAGGGCCGCCCGGTCTGCTTGATGCGCTAGGCCAACGTGAGGGCCCTCGGAGCGCCTCGGCCTCGCAGCGGGGGGCGGGCGGAAAACCTGAAGCCTCCACGCCTCCTCGTGACTACTGTGCTGCCGGGTAGGCCGCCCCGACCGCTGGAGGCTGATTCGTGCTGACCGATTCGCACCCGCCGTAGGTACCTCTGGAGAGCCCGGAGGGCCCTACGGAGGCCCCTGATGTCCCGAACCGTCCGCACGACTCCCCGACAACTCCGCGTCCAAGAAGGCGCATCGCACTCCATGTCCTTGTACGACCTGCGCTACACCCGCGCCGAACTGGCCCGGGCCGCCCGCGAAGGTCGCCGCCCCGCCCCCAAGAAGACGCGCCGCCGGATCACCTCCTGGCAGTGGCAGGTGCTCGACTGCAGGACGGGGTACTTCTCCACTGAGATCGCCAGGGCCGAAGGCCGGGCCCGCCTTCAGGGCCGGCTCGACGCCCAGCGGATCCGCGGACTGCACCGCGCCGGCCACGACCTCGCCGGCGCGGACATCCCCCCGGTCCACCACCGCCACGACGCACTCTGGCACGCCTGGTAGACGCGCGAAGTCCCCCTGCCTCCTTGCAGGGTGGCCCTGCGGAGCGCGCAGGGCCACCCGACCGGCCTGATGTGCTGGGCTCCGTCCAGCTCGTTCAAGCTCCTTCTGGCCGGGGGACGTACGGCACATGAGAGATCGAGTCCAGCGGGCCGTCTGGCGCAAGAGCACCCACAGCAACGGGCAAGGGAATTGCATAGAGGTGGCCGATGGCATCGTGGGCGTTGTTCCGGTCCGGGACAGCAAGGACCCCCACGGCCCGGCTCTCACCTTCGCCCCCGAGGCGTGGCGGTCCTTCGTCGCCGGTGTCCGGGCGGGTGAGTTCCCGGCCGGTTCCTGAAGTGTCTCTTGCCGGGCGGCCCTGCGGGGTGCGCAGGGCCGCCCGGTCCGCTGTGGTGTGCAGTCGTGGGTCGGCCGTCGTTCCCGCCACCGGCGCGGGCCCCCGGTGTGTGGGGGAGGGAGGTGTCACCGGCATCTCGGTTGGGGATCAACTCGTCCGTGCTAGCGCTGCCTTGACGTTCCCGCGCCTACCATCGAGCCGTGCTGAAGCGATGGGGGAGCCAGGTGCGCCGGCGTCCGGTGCTGGGGGCGGTTGCCGTCGCGATCGTCTGGCAGGCGGTGATCGTGGTGGTGGCGAAGGTGCTGCCGCCGTTGGAGCCAGGGTGGTTCCCGCAGTTGGGGCCGACCGTGGTCAACCTGGCGGGCGCGGCGGTGGTGCTGGTGCTGCTCCGGGCCTGGGGGCTGCTGGCGACCGGCGGGGTGACGGGCCTCGGGGTGATGGCGCGCTGGCCGGTGCTGCTGCCACTGGTGGTGGTGGCGGGGCTGGCGGCGCTGCCCGGGATCGAGGGCGGCACGGCGACCCTGGTGGGCGGGGGGGTGCTGATGCTCGCCATCGGGGTCAGTGAGGAACTGAGCAGCCGGGCGCTGGTGTTGGAGGTCGCGCGGCCGCTCGGCCCGGTGCGCGCGGTGGTGCTGACGGCGGTGCTGTTCGGGGTCGGGCACCTCGGCAACTGGCTGTTCTTCGGCGCGCCCCTGGGCAACACGCTGTGGCAGGTCCTGGAGGCCGGCGCGTTCGGCTTCTGCCTGTGCGGGGCGCGCCTGTTCATCGGGAGCGTCTGGCCGCTGGTGCTGGTGCACGCGCTGTCCGACTACCTGGAGATCTACTCGCCGGGGAAGACGGCCGACTGGCTGCAGGCACTGGGCCTGGCCGTCGACCTGGGGCTCGGGATCGGGCTGCTCCTGCTGCTCCGGGCCCGTACGGCTCCCGCTCCGGCCGCTTCCTGAAGCGCTCATCCGCCCCCGGGGACGCGAGCGATTCGTTCAAGACGCGGCCCCAACCGCCCGACCACACTGGCCGGATGACACCGACCGACGCCTTCACCCCCGCCGCCGGGCGCCTCGCCCTCGGGCTCTACGACCCGATCGTCTCGCTCACCCGCGAACGCCTGTGGCGCAGCCTGCTCGCCATGCACGCCGCCCCGCGCCCCGGTGACGTCATCGTCGACGTCGGCTGCGGCACCGGGTCCTTCGCCGTCCTGCTGGGCCGCGCCGAACCGCAGGCCACCGTCGTCGGCGTCGACCCCGACCCCGCCGTGCTGCGCCTGGCCCGCCGCAAGGCCGCCGCGGCCGGCGTCGAACCCGACTTCCGCACCGGCATGGGTGACGCGGTGGACGAGGTCGTCGGCGCCGGGACCGCCGACACCGTCGTCTCCAGCCTCGTCCTGCACCAGTGCCCCGTCCCGATGAAGCAGGCCGTCCTCGCCGCCATGCACCGCACGCTGCGCCCCGGCGGGAAGCTGGTGATCGCCGACTACGGGCGGCAGCGCACGGCGGCCATGCGGCTGGCCTTCCGGATCGTCCAGTTCGCCGACGGCAAGGAGGACACCCAGCCGAACGCCGACGGCATCCTGCCCCGGCTGATCGCCGAGGCCGGCTTCGAGGGGGTACGCGAGGTGGACACCGTCGCGACGGTGACCGGCTCGATGTCCTTCTACACCGCGCGCCGTCCGGCCTGAACCGCCGTTCCGCGTAGGGCGGGCAGCACCTGCGAGGGTGTCAGACCCGTCAACTCCCGCATCCACCGGGTGAGATGGGCCTGGTCGGCGAACCCGCCCGCGAGCGCCGCCTGTGCCAGGGAGTACCCCTCGCCGAGGGCCAGTGCCGCCCGGGACAGCCGCTGCCAGCTGCGCCAGCGCGCCAGCGGCACCCCCAGCTGCCGTCGGGCCAGGGCCCGCAGACGCTGCGGGGACAGTCCGACGCGCGCGGCCAGGCCCTCCAGCGGCTCCCGGCCGTCGGCGGCCAGTGCCGCCATCGCCGCGCGCA
>NZ_LFVW01000424.1:0-10169 GCF_001182915.1 Kitasatospora sp. MY 5-36 | reverse complement strand
GCGGCCTCCCGCTGCCAGTGCGCGAGGTCGCGCCGGGCGTCCGCCCGGGCCTCCGGGGTGGTGCCGGGCACCTGGGCCAGTTCGTCCAGCAGGGCGGCGGCCGCGCCCGGGCTGCCGTCCCGGGCCAGCCAGAGGGCCAGGTCGTGGCAGGTGCGCAGGGTGCGCGGGTCCTCCGGGCCGCAGATCCGGGCGAAGTCGGGGACGAGCGCGGTGAGGATCTCCACCGCCTCCGCGGCCTCGCCGGCCTCCCCGTGCCGCCAGGCCCGGTCGGCCCGCCGGCGCAGCTGCTCCGGGCTGGGGTCGTCCGGGCGCAGCATCCCGGGCCGGATGGCGCGCAGCCGCTCCAGCACCTCGGCGGCGCCGGCCGGCCGTTGTCCGGGCCGCTTGGCGAGCAGTTCGGCGACCAGCCCGGCCAGGGCCGGGTCCTTGCCGCGCACCCGGGGCGGGACCTCCTCCAGGTGCTTGTACATGTACTCGGCGGCCGAGGCGGCGCGGAACGGGCGGGTGCCGGTGCAGACCTCGTACAGCATGATGCCGAGCGCGTAGAGGTCGGCCCGGCCGTCCACCGGGCCGCCGGACCAGCACTCGGGCGCCAGGTACGGGACGGTGCCGACCACGTTGCCGGTGGAGGTGAGCCGGACGGTCTGGGTGACCAGTCGGGCGATGCCGAAGTCCAGGACCTTGGCCCGCTCCCCGTCCTCCACGATCATCACGTTCTCGGGCTTGATGTCCCGGTGGACGATCCCCGAGCGGTGCGCGGCGTCCAGCGCCTTGCACACGTGCCGCATCCAGCGCAGCCCCTGCTTGTGGTCCGGCCGGCCGTCCTTGAGCACCTCGGACAGCGCCCGGCCGCGGACCAGCTCCATCACCAGGTACGGGATCTTCCCGGAGCCGGACTCCGTCCACCCGTAGTCGTACACGGTGACGATGTGCGGGTTGTTGAGGCCGCCGGCCGTCCGGGCCTCGCGGACGAACCGGCTGACCGCCTCCCGGTCGGTGGCGTGCTCGGCGAGCAGCACCTTGACCGCGACCGGCCGGTCGATGGTCGTGTCGGTCGCCCGCCAGACCACGCCGAAGCCGCCCCGGCCCAGCTCCTGCTCCAGCCGGAAGCGGCCGCCGAGCACCTCGCCCTTCTCCATTCCCTCCCCCAACCCGACCGCGCCCGCTCGGCGTTCGCCGCCGGAGGGGTCGGAGGGGTCACCATAGCGGCGGGCGGGGACGAACGGGTGAACGAGCCGGGCCCACTTCCGGCAGCTACAGCTTGGGCAGCCCGGGCGGGTTGATCTCGGAGCTCTTCACGGCCTCGTTGTCCAGGCCCCAGCGCTTGAGCACCTGCCCGTACGTGCCGTTCCTGATCACCTCGTCGATCGCCCCGTTCAACGCCTTGACCAGGCCGTTGTCCTTCCGGGTGGTCGCCGCGATCTTGCCGAGGACGTCCGCGCCGCCGCCCGAGTAGGTGCCGACGACCTCGGTCTCGCCGGTCTGCACGGCGTGGAAGGCCAGGCTGGGGTTGGGGCCGGTGTAGACCTCGATCCGGCCGGAGGAGAGCGCCAGGTAGTACTCGGTGCCCTGGAAGTACTTGATGTCGATCGGCTTGAGGCCGTTCCTGACGTTCTCCTCGCTCCAGGAGACCAGCAGCTTCTCCTGGTTGGTGCCGGTGGCGACGCCGACCGCCTTGCCCGCGAGGTCCCTGGGGCCGGTGACCTTGAGGCCGCCGCCCTTCTTCGCCTCGAAGCCCAGGACGTCCAGCCGGTAGGTGGCGAAGTCGTACTTCTCCTTGCGCGCCTCGGTGACGGTGATGTTGGACAGGCCGACGTCGTACTTGCCGCTGTCCAGGCCGACGAAGATGTTCTCCCAGGAGACCGGGTTGAACTCGACCTTGAGGCCGAGCACGTTGCCGATCAGGAGGGCGAGGTCCGGTTCGACGCCGATGATCGTCTTGTCGTCGTTGGCGTAGAAGTCCAGCGGCGGGGTGGAGCCGATGGAGTCGACGACGCTCAGCGTCCCCTTCCGTCTGATCTCCTCCGGGACCAGCGCGGCGATCGCGTCGACCTTGGGCGTGGTGACCCGTTCCTGGTTCGGCGACAGGTTCACCACCGTGCCGTCCGGCGCGGTGCTGCCCTTGGCCGGGGCGAGCTCCCCCGCCGCGCCCGTGGCGCCGCTGCCGCAGCCGGCCAGGACGAGGGCTGCGGTGAGCGCGGCGGCGGTCACGAGGGCGCGACGGGGTAGGGACATGGCGGAACTCCTGCTCGGTGAAGGGTGGTTGGGAAAAGGAGGGTCAGAGGACCTTGGCCAGGAAGGCCCGGGTGCGCTCGTGCCGCGGCCGGTCCAGGACCTCGGCGGGCGGGCCCTGCTCGACCACCACGCCGCCGTCCATGAAGACCACGGTGTCGGCGACCTCGCGGGCGAAGCCGATCTCGTGGGTGACCACGATCATCGTGGTGCCGCTGCGGGCCAGGTCCTTGATGACGTCCAGCACCTCGCCGACCAGTTCCGGGTCGAGCGCCGAGGTCGGCTCGTCGAACAGCAGCACCTTCGGCTCCAGCGCCAGCGCCCGGGCGATCGCCACCCGCTGCTGCTGCCCCCCGGACAGCTGCCGGGGGTAGGCGGCGGCCTTGTCGGCCAGCCCGACCCGCTCCAGCAGCGCCAGCGCCGTCGCCCTGGCCTCGGCCCGGGGGCGGCGCAGCGCGGAGACCGGCGCCTCGACCAGGTTCTCCAGCACGGTGAGGTGCGGGAACAGGTTGAAGTTCTGGAACACGAAGCCGATGCCGGTGCGCTGGCGCAGCACCTCGCGCTCCTTGAGCTCGTACAGCCGGTCGCCGGAGCGGCGGTAGCCGATCAGCTCGCCGTCGATGGCGACGTGGCCGCGGTCCAGCTTCTCCAGGTGGTTGATCGCGCGCAGCAGGGTGGACTTGCCGGAGCCGGACGGGCCGAGCACCACGGTCACCGAGCCGGCCGGGACGTCCAGGTCGACCCCGCGCAGCACCTCCAGCCGGCCGAAGCTCTTGTGCAGGCCGCGGACCTGCACCATCGGGGCGGCCGGGGTCGGGGCGGCCGGGCTCGGCTCGGGCTTCGTCAGGGTGGTCACGACTGTCCTCCGGGGGTACGGGCGGCGGCGGGCCGGGTGCGGTCCGGCAGGCTCCGGGCGAGGGCCCGGACGCGCTGCCACGGGGTGGGCGGCGGGGTGCGCTGGGCGCCGCGGGCGAAGTGGCGCTCGACGTAGTACTGGCCGACCGAGAGCACGGTGGTCAGCAGCACGTACCAGACGGTGGCGACCATCAGCAGCGGCACCACCCGGCCGGTGCGGCCGTAGATCACCTGGGCCTGGTAGAAGAGCTCGCCGATGGCCATCACGTAGACCACCGAGGTGCCCTTGAGCAGCGAGATCACCTCGTTGGCGGCGGCCGGCAGGATGCCGCGCATGGCCTGCGGCAGCACGATCCGCCGGCCCTGCCGCCAGCGCGGGATGCCGAGCGCGGCGGCGGCCTCGCGCTGGCCGGCGTCCACCGCGATGATGCCGCCGCGGATGATCTCGGCGGCGAACGCGGCCTGGTGCAGCCCGAGGCCGAGCACCGCCGCGCCGAGCGCGCTGAGCACGCCGACCGTCTCGACCTCGCCGAAGGTCGGGCCGAACGGGATGCCGATCCCGAACCGCTTGTACAGGTAGGAGAGGTTGAACCAGAACACCAGCTGGACGATCAGCGGGATCGAGCGGAACACCCACACGTAGGCCCAGGCGATGGAGCGCAGGATCGCGCTGCGGGACAGCCGCATCGCGGCCACCACGGTGCCCAGCAGGAAGCCCAGCACCGTGCCGTAGGCGGTGAGTTCGAGGGTCCGTCCGATCGCCCGGAGGATGGTGTCGGCGGTGAAGTAGAGCCGGAAGGTGGCCCAGTCCCAGCCGGGGTTGGTGGCCAGGCCGTGGGCGAACTGGGCGAGCACGACCAGCGCGGCGATCCCGGCGGCCCAGCGCCAGGGGTGCCGGGCGGGGACGGTGCGCAGGCCGGCCAGCCGGTCGAGGTCGAGGGCGGCGGCCGGGGCCGGCCGGCTGGGCGGGGCCGCGCTGGTCCCGGTGGTGGTGGCGGTGGTGGCGGTGGTCATCGGGGGTCTCCTTCGCTCGGGCCGGCGCTCAGGCGTGCTCGGGCGGGCTGATCTGCGACTCCTTGATCGCCGACTCGGCGACCCCCCACTTGCGCAGGATCCGCTCGTACGTCCCGTCCTTGATCAGCTGGTTGACCGCCGCCTGGAGGGCCGGGGCGAGCTTCGAGCCCTTCTTCAGGGCGAAGCCGACGTCGAGGCGGTGGAACTCGTTGAGGAAGCGGGTCCCCGAGGCCTCCTGCGCGACCTGGTGGCGCAGGCCGTTGATGGTGGACATCTCGATGTCCACCCGGCCCTGCTGGAGGCTGGTCAGCAGGGCGCCGCTCTCGCTGAACGCCTTGACCTCGTACGGCTTCTTCCCAGCGTCGGTGCAGACGCTCTTCCGGCTGTTGAGGGTGGTCTCGAAGGTGGTGCCGGCGCCGGTGCCGATGGTCAGTCCGCACAGCTGGACCAGGTCGGTGACCGGCTGGATCGCGGTGTTGTCCTTCTTCACCGCGAACCCCTGGCCGTCGTCGATGTAGGTGACGAAGTCGATGGTCTTCAGCCGGGCCGCGGTGACCCCGAAGTTGCCGGTGCCGACGTCGTACTTCCCGCTGTCCAGGGCGGGCAGGATGGTCTCGAAGGCGGCCTGCTCGCGCTGCACGGTCAGGCCGAGCAGCCTGGCCACCGCGTCGGTGAAGTCCACGTCGATCCCGGCGGGCCTCCGGTCGGCCTGGTCGGTGTAGAAGGCGCTGGGCGGCGTGCCGAAGGACGAGCCGAACCTGATCGTGCCGGCGGCGCGGACGTCCTCGGGCAGCAGCGCGGCGGCGGCCTGCGAGGTCCTGAGGCCGGAGACGAGGTCCTCGGTGGCGGCGGCGGACGGACCGCCCGCCGCCGCGCCCGCGATCTTCGGGTCCGAGCCGCAGGCGGCCAGGGCCAGGACCGGCAGCAGGGCGGCGGTCGCGAGCAGGCGGCGGCGGACGGTGCTGGTTCTCACGGGGGGCCTTTCAGGGAGTGTGGGCCAGAACGGGCGACTGCGGTCCGAGGACCGGCAGCCGCTTCTCGAAGGGGAGCGGACCGATGGTCAGCGGATCGGCCGAGACGTCGAACAGCGGGGTGTAGCCGGCCGCCAGGTAGAGGTTCCTGGCCTCGGGCTGGCGCGGCCCGGTGGTGAGGTAGAACCGGCTGTAGCCGGCCGCGACGGCCGTCCGCTCCAGCTCGGCCAGCACCCGGCGGGCCAGGCCCCGGCGGCGGTGCGCGGAGTGCGTCCACATCCGCTTCACCTCGGCGGTGCGCTCGTCGTAGCGCTTGTACGCGCCGCCGGCCACCGGTTCGCCGTCCTCCAGCAGGAGCAGCAGCACGCCGTGCGGCTCGGCGAAGGCCTCGCCCGGGTAGCGGGTCATCTCCTGGTGCGCCTCGGGGCCGTACCGGGTGACGTACTCGTGGGTGAGCTCGCGCAGCAGCGGCTCGACCAGGGGGTCGTCGACGGACGCCTTGCGGAACTCCCACCCGCCGGCCGCACTCACGCCTGCGCCGCGATCAGCTGGTGGCGGTCGCGCTCGGCCCGCTCGGCCCGGGCGGCCCCGGCCTTGGCGGCGTCCCGCTTGGCGACCTCCTCGCGGACGATCGGGATGACGTACCGGCCGAAGTCGATCGCGTCGTCCAGCAGGTGGTAGCCGCGCGCGGAGAGGATGTCCACACCGAGGTCGTAGTAGTCGAGCAGCGCCTGGGCGACCGTCTCCGGGGTGCCGACCAGCGCGTTGGAGTTGCCCGCCCCACCGGTGGCCGCGGCGGTCGGGGTCCACAGCGCACGGGCGTAGCGCTCGCCGGCCTCGGCGATCTCGATCAGCCGCCGGGAGCCGGTGTTTTCGGGTGTCACGGCCTCGGGGGTGGTCCCCGGCCGGTCGGCGCCCCGGCGGGCCCGGATCGCGGCCACCGTCCGGTGCGCCTTCTCCCAGGCCAGCGCCTCGGTCGGCGCGATGATCGGCCGGAACGCCACCTGGATCCGCGGCACGTCGGTGCGCCCGGCGGCCCGGGCCGCCTCCCGCACCCGCTCGATCTGCTCGGCGGTGCGGGCCAGCGGCTCGCCCCACAGGCAGTAGACGTCCGCCTCGGCGCCGCCGGCCGCGTAGGCCGCGTCCGAGGAGCCGCCGAAGGAGACCCCGGGGCGCGGCTGCTGCACGGGGAAGACGTCGGAGACGAAGTCGTTGAAGCGGTAGTGCGGGCCCTCGTGGTCGAAGGGCTCCCGGCTGGTCCAGGCCTTCTTGACGATGCCGATGTACTCGCGGGTGCGCTCGTAGCGCTGGTCCTTGGTCAGGAAGTCGCCCTCGCGCTGCTGCTCGTGGTCGTTGCCGCCGGTGATGAAGTGGACGGTCAGCCGGCCGTCGCTGATCCGGTCGAGCGTCGCGAAGGTCTTGGCCGCGAAGGTCGGGTAGGAGACGTTGGGCCGGTGCGCCAGCAGGATCTGGAGGCGGTCCAGGTGCGAGGCGAGGAAGGCCGCCGCGGCCGCCGGCTCGGGGGCGCCGGCCCCGTACGCGAAGAGCACCCGGTCCCAGCCGTGGTCCTCGTGCGCCCGGGCCAGCCGCAGGGTGTAGTCGCGGTCGAAGGCGGCGGTGGTGCGGGCGGTGGTCTCCGAACCGTCGCCGGTGGCGGCGATGCCGAGGAATTCGACGGGCATGGCGGAACCTTTCGGGGTGGGTGGAGGTCCGGTGGACCGCGGGTGGGCGGCACCGGAGGCGGCCGCGGCGGGGCGGCCGTCGAGCGGGTGACGGTGGGAGGGGTGCGGGAGCGGAGGTACCGGACGACGGGAGGGCCGGAGCGCGGGAGGGCCGGAGCGCAGTGCGGGGTCATCGGCGGCAGCGGGGGCCTGACGCGTCGCCGGTCGTCGACGACGGATCCGGCCGCGACGGGGCGGTCCGAGGGAGGGCTCTCCCCGCCGGGGGATCAGGCCGGACGGGCGGCCCGCTGCCGGGTCAGCCGCGACACGCCGCGGACCACACCCGACCGAAGTCGATGTGGTCGCGGGTGACCAGGGGCTGCTCGGCGTACATGGCCCCAAGTTGAACAGTCGGCCGATCGGTACGTCAACCATCCATCATTGCCGCACTGTTGCGATCTCCTGTCGGTTTTTCGACGCGCTTCGACGAAGCCGTCCGGCACCCCCGACCACCCTTGACAGCCGTCGATCGCGCGTGCGTACGATCGACGCGGAGTGCAGTGCCACGCGCCGGCCGTGTTGAGGGACACGGGCCGCCGCCCCCGTACGTGACCACCGCCGTACCTCTCCCCGCCCGCACTCCGCCCAGGAGCCGCCGCCATGGCCACCCCGCAGGACGTCCTGCCCGCCCCCGCCCTCCTCGACCGCCCCGACGCGCCGCCCGCCCCCGAGGCCCGGATCGTCGCCCGCCGCAAGCCCGGCCAGTGGGCCGCGGCCGCCGTCGCCCTGCTGCTGGCCGCGATGGCGGTCAACTCGGTGGTCCGCAACAAGGCCTTCCAGTGGAGCGTGGTCGCCGACTGGTTCACCGCCCGCTCCGTGCTCGACGGCCTCGCCCTGACCCTCTGGCTGACCGCCGCCACCCTCGCCCTCGGCTTCGTGCTCGGCACCGTCCTCGCCACCATGCGGCTGTCCGACAACCCCGTCCTGCGCACGCTCAGTTGGGGCTACATCTGGGTGTTCCGCTCCACCCCGCCACTGGTACAGCTGCTGTTCTTCTTCAACATCGGCGCGCTCTACCCGACCCTCGGCCTGGGCATCCCGTTCGGCCCCGAGTTCGTCACGGTCAAGACCGTCAACCTGATGGGCCCCACCCTCACCGCCGTCATCGGCCTCACCCTGCTGGAGACCGCGTACGCCGCCGAGGTGATCCGCGGCGGCATCCTCTCCGTCGACCGCGGCCAGCTGGAGGCGGCGGCCGCGCTCGGGCTCGGCCGGTGGCGGGTGCTGCGCCGGATCGTGGTGCCGCAGGCGATGCGGGCGATCGTGCCGACCGCCGGGAACATGCTGATCGGCGCGCTCAAGGGCACCAGCATCGTCAGCGTGCTGGCCGTCTCCGACCTGCTCTACTCGGTGCAGCTGGTCTACCTCCAGTCGTACCAGGTCATCCCGATGCTGATGGTCGCCACCATCTGGTACCTGGTGGTCACCACCCTGCTGTCCATCGGCCAGTACTACGTGGAGCGCCGCTTCGCCCGGGGCGCCACCCGCGACGGCCTGCCGCCCACGCCGCTGCAGCGGGCCCGCGCGGCCCTCGTCAAGGTGGTGCGGGCATGACGGAGCTCGTCATCGTCGGCGCCGGCCCGCGCGGCACCGGGCTGCTGGAGCGGATCGCCGCCAACGCCGCCGAACTCCTGCCCGCCGAGCGGCCGTTGGCGATCCACCTGGTCGACCCGTACCCGCCGGGCGCGGGCCGGATCTGGCGCCACGACCAGTCCCCGCTGCTGCGGATGAACTCGATGGCCGAGGACGTCACCATGTTCACCGACGAGCGCTCCACCCTCGAAGGACCGGTCCGCCCCGGCCCCTCGCTCGCCGAATGGGCGCCCCGGCAGGAGGAGTTCGCGCCCTACCGGGAGGTCGCCGACCCGGCCGTCCGGGCCGAGCTGCGCACCCTCGCCCCCACCGACTTCCCCACCCGCCGGGCCCAGAGCGCCTACCTGGACTGGGTGTTCCGCCGCGCCGTCGCCGAACTGCCGGCGCACGTCACGGTCACCGTCCACCGCGACACCGTCCACCGGATCGAGGGCCCGGCCGACGGCCCGCAGACCGTCCACCTCGGCGACCGGACCCTCGGCGCCGACCACGTCGTGCTCACCCTCGGCCACCTCGACTCCGTCCCGCACCCGCGCTACGCCGCCGACGCCCGGTTCGCCGCCCGGCACGGCCGCTTCCACCTCCCGCCCGCCTACTCCGCCGACGCGGCCGACGACCTGGCCGCCCTCGCCCCCGGCGAACACGTGGTGCTGCGCGGCCTCGGCCTCGCCTCGGTGGACCTGGTCGCCCTGCTCACCGAGGGCCGCGGCGGCCGCTTCGAGCCCACCGGGGACGGGCCCGCGCTGCGCTACCACCCCTCCGGCCGCGAGCCGGTGCTCCACCTCGGCTCCCGGCGCGGCGTCCCGTACCACTCCAAGACCGGCTACCGCCTCCAGGGGCCGCACGCCCCGCTCCCCCGGTACTTCGACGAGGCCGCCGTGGACGCCGTGCTCGCCACCGGCGGACAGCTAGAACTGCGGCGCGACTTCTGGCCGTTGATGGCCAAGGAGATCGCCTTCGGGCACTACCACGAGCTGTTCCACGCCCACCCCGGACGCACCGCCCTGCCCTGGCCGGAGTTCCTCGCCCGCTACGACCGGCACGCCTGGTACTCCCCCGAACTCGCCGCCCTGGTCGCCGAGGCCGTCCCCGCCCCGGCCGACCGGATCGACTTCGAACGGCTCGACCACCCGCTGGCCGGGCTCGAACTCGGCACCGACGAGGAGCTCCAGGCACACCTGCGCGGGTACGTCACCGCCGACGCCGACCGCCGCGCCGACCCCGCGCACAGCGCCGACCTCGGCGCCTTCCTCGCCCTGCTCTCGCTGTTCGGCCGGCTCCCCCGGGTCGTCGCCAGCGGCCGGCTCACCGCCCGCTCCCTCGCCGAGGAGGTGGACGAGTGGTTCTTCGGCTACTTCAGCTTCCTCGCCTCCGGCCCGCCCGGGTTCCGGCTGCGCCAGCTGCTCGCCCTCTCCGAGGCCGGGGTGGTGCGCTTCCTCGGCGCGGACGTCCGGATCGAACGGGACGAGGCGAGCGGCACCTGGCGGGCCTCCGGCGCCACCGTGCCCGGCCACCACGTCACCGCGACGGCCCTGGTCGAGGCGTACCTGCCCAAGCACGCGCTGGCCCGCACCCTGGACCCGGTGCTCGGCGAACTGCACCGCACCGGACGGATCGTCGAGGAGGTGGTCACCGACCCGGACTACACCCACCGCTCCGGCCTGGTCACCATCGCCGCCGCCGACAGCCGGCTGCTGGACCCGGCCCTCGGCGGCGCCCCGCACCCGCGTCGCACCGCCCTCGGCCCGCACACCAGCCTGCGCGCGGCCGCCGCCTTCGCCCG
>NZ_LFVW01000042.1:0-37880 GCF_001182915.1 Kitasatospora sp. MY 5-36 | reverse complement strand
GGTCCACCGCCTCGCCGTACGCGGCGTACGCCTCGGGCCAGCCGACGCTCCTGGCCAGGACCCGGTCGCGCAGGACGGGCAGGGCGGCGAGGGAGCCGCCGAGCGCGTCCAGCCGGGCGGCCGCGTCCCCACCCAGGCCCTGGGCGTCGGCACGGTTGTAGCCCCGGTCGGGGCGGCGGGGGTCCGGGAACAGCGGAGTGAGCGCCCGGTCGGTGGCCGCCGCCGCCTCGCGCAGGGCGCTCTCCCGGACGGCGCTGGGGGCGGCCACCGGGGCGGCCAGCAGCTGACCGACGGCCGTGCGTTCGGCTTGCAGCCCGGCGACCGTCTCCGCGACCGGCGTGAGCAGCGTGCGCTGGGCGTCGCGCTGGCGCATCAGGCCCCAGACGCCCTGGGCGGTGGTAACGGTGGCGAACCCCCACAGGGCGATGACGGAGACGACCGGGACCATCAGCAGGGCGATGATCCGGGCGCGGACGGTCCGGGGGCGCAGGCCGCGCAGCCACGGGCCGGGCCGCGGTGGACGGGCGGGCGGCCCGGCATGGGCACCCCGACGGGCACCGGGGGCGGTACCGCGGTCTTCTCGCATGGGTGAGGAGCCTTTCGGGCAGGGAGAGGCTGGAGGACGGAGGCAGGTGGCCGGGGCAGGTGGGCGGGGGCTGGAGGGGGCGCGGCTCAGGCGGCGCGGCCGTGCCGTTCGCCGTCGCGCCCCTCGCCGCCGCGCCGCCCGGCCTCGGCCGGGGCGAGCTCCTGCCGGGCGGGCTCGGAGTACGGGGACTCGGGGTACGGGGGCCCGGCGGGGAGCTCCTCGGTGGCCAACTCGCCGGCCTCCCGGTAGCCGGCCCGCTCCTGGGCGGTCGGCGAGAGCGCGACGAAGGCCGAGGCGAGGAAGAGGAACGAGCCGAGACCGACGGCGAGCGGGAAGACGAACTCCATCGGGCTGACCCCACCGAGGCCGGTCCGGGTCGGTTCCAACCGGACGTGGACGGCGGCCATGCCGGTGTAGTGCATGCAGCTGACGGCGAGGCCCATGGCCATCGCGGCGGCCGCGGCCGCGTACACGTTGCGGATGGTGACGGCGGCCCAGAGCGCGGCGGTGGCGGCGCCGACCGCGACCAGCACGGACAGCGCGACCGTCCCGGCGTCGTAGTGCAGCCCACCGTGCATCCGGAGGGCGGCCATGCCCAGGTAGTGCATCGCGGCGACGCCGAGACCGGTGGTGACGCCGCCGGACAGCAGGGAGAGGCCGCGGTGCCGGCCGTAGCAGACCACGGTCAGGCCGAGGCCGGTGACCAGCACCGCGACCACGAGGCTGAGGACGGTCAGCGGCACGTTGTATCGCAGCTCGGTGCCGTCGACGGTGAAGCCGAACATGGCGACGAAGTGCATGGTCCAGATCCCGGAGCCGATCGCGGCGGCGGCCGTGACCAGCCAGTTCCGCCGGGCCGGGCCGCTCGCGGCCAGGCCGCGCAGCGTGCAGCGCAGCCCGAGGGCCGCGCCGGCGCAGGCCATCAGGTACGAGAGGGCGGGGGTCAGCCAGCCGAGGCTGAGGTGGTTGATGGTGCCCATGGGACCTCCGGTCGACCGGTCGGGCCCGGAGGCGGTACGCGGTGCGCCCGGGCTCCCCGGGCCGGGCGGACTGCATACGAAGGGCATATGCCAACCGCATGTGCGCTTCCGGCCTGGGGTGCGTGGGACGCTATCGAGGGGCCGGAATCGGTCAGACAAAGATCTGAAAAGCTGCCCGCGAGGCCCGGGTGATGTGTTCGAATGCTCCGGTCGTCTGCCCAGCGGACGGCGCACAGATGACAACAGACAGATAACAGAGTTTGAAATCTGTCATCTGTCCGCTGTCTGTTGTTCGCTGTTCGCTGTTCGTTGTTCGCTGAACCCCGTCAGCCGTCAGCTGTCAGCCGTCACCCGGATCCGCATCGGGCTCGCCGCCCGCAGCGTGATCCCCTGGGCGAGCGCCACCCTCCGGTCCACCGCCTCCACCTCGAAGTCCCGCAGCAGCACCCCCAGCGCCAGCACCGCCTCCAGCATCGAGAAGTGCTGCCCGATGCAGGCCCGCGGCCCGCCCCCGAACGGGAACCAGGCGTAACGGTGCCGGGCCCGCTCCGCCTCCGGCAGGAAGCGGTCCGGGTCGAAGCGCTCCGGATCCTCCCAGTGGTCCGGGTGCCGGTGGGTGACCAGCGGCGCGACGACGACCTGCGCGCCCGCCGGGATCACGTACCCGTCGATGACGGTCTCCTCGACCGCCCGCCGCCCGCCCAGGGCCGCCGACGGATAGAGCCGCATCGCCTCCTTCAGCACCCGGGTGATGTACGGGAGCGCGTCCAGGTCCGCCGCCGTCGGCGCGCGCCCGGCCAGGACGGTCCGCGCCTCCTCGCGGGCGAGCCACCGCTGCTCGGGGTGCTTGGCCAGCAGGTGCAGCGCGAAGGCCAGCGCGGTGGCCGTGGTCTCGTGCCCGGCGAGCAGGAACACCAGGACCTGGTCCCGGAGTTCGGCCGGATCCAGCCGCTCGCCGTGGTCGTCGCGGGCCCGGCCGAGCAGGGTGAGCAGGTCGTCCGCGCCCTCGTCGCCGCCGCCCCGCGCGGCCCGTTCGGCGATGATCCGGTCGCAGACCCCGTACAGCGCCCGCTGGGCCTCGGCACCGCGCCGGTTGGCCGGCGTCGGCCAGGTGCGCGGGAGGCGGACCGGGGCGTAGCCGCGCTCCTTCACGTACTCGCCGAGCACCGGGAAGCTGCGGTGGACCACCGCTATCGCCTCCTCCACGTCGGCGCCGAAGAGGATGCGCGCGACCGCCCGCAGCGCGAACCGGGACGTCTCGTCCGCCGCGTCCACCACCCCGCCGGGCACCGCCCGCCACCGCTCGGCGAGCGACTGCGCCTCCTGCGCGAGCGCGTCCGCGTAGCCGTCCACCCGGCGCCGGGTGAACAGCGGCTGCACCATCCGGCGTTGGCGCTGGTACTCGGCGTCCTGACTGGTCAGCAGCCCGTTGCCGACGCTGCTCCGGAGCTCGTCGTAGAACGGGTCCTCCTTGCGGAAGTTGGCCGCCTCGCCCGCCAGCACCTGGCGGACGCCCTCCGGCGAGAACACCCCGTAGAAGTCGGCCCGCAGCCCGGGCGGCCCGGCCTGGAAGCGCACCACGTCGCCGTGGTCGCGGCGGGCCGCGAGGTAGCTGCGCAGCGGGCGGCGGGTGAGGTCGAACAGCGATCCGACCAGCGGGTTCCCGGCCGGCACGGGTATCGCGGAGGTGGGGGCGGGCACGAGGCCGGGGTCGGGAACGGGGAGGACTTCGGTGGCCATCGGCACTCCTTCTGTACGGGGACTCGCCCGCCGCCTCTACCGACGGGCGGTCAGCACCGAGAGGAGCCGCACCCGGACCGGTCGGCCGGGCCGACCTGCCCGGCCACCGGATCCGGGCCCGTCTCACTCGTACTCGGTGCCCCCCTTGCGGGTCAGGTAAGCCTCGCTGACCACCTTGGCGATCGCCCGCCCGCCGAGCACCGGGCTCCAGCGCTCGGTGACCGGCCGCACCACCACGCCCTCGCGCAGGTGCAGTTCACGCCCGGAGACGGTCTCCCGGCCCCGGGCGAACCCCAGCACGGTCTCCGGATCGAACGGTCCGCGCCATAGCTCGGGCACCAACGGCAGTTCCCCGTCCAGCAGTTCGGCCGCCGAGAGCCAGTTCAGCTGCCCGTCCACGAGGGCCGACACGTCGAACGCGGCGTATCCGGGCCGCTCGGTGCGCGCCGAGGCGCCGTAGCCCAGGTCCTGCACGCCCTCGCCGAAGACCTCGCCGAAGATGCCGACCCGCTCGGCCCCGAGGCGCTCCGCCAGCCGGGCCGCCACCGCCGGGATGTCGTACGCGCGCACCGCCCGCCAGTAGAGGTTGCGCGCGTCCTCGGCCAGCGCCAGCCCCTGCGCACCGATGCCCTTGGACGACACCCGCACCTCGCCGGTGGCGGCGGTGTACGTGACCAGGCAGCAGCTGCCGTGCAGCTTCTCGGTCAGCACGACCGGCTCGCCCGACGCGAAGGCCTCGGGGTAGCGCTTGAGGTTCTCGATGTCCACCCAGGGCAGCAGGTCCGGCGCGCTGACCACGTCACCGCTCATCGACGTCGGCACCGGCGGCTGCCACTTGACGACCCCGAGCAGCTCGGCGAAGTCCTCACCGCGCTCGGCCGCGGCGGCCAGGTCGGTGCCGGCGAGCGCGGCGGGCCGGCAGACGACGCCCTGGGACAGCTCGCCGCGCAGCCGTACCGCCTTCACCCGGTTCGCCCGGGCGCCGGCCAGCTTGCCGGTCAGGCCCAGCTCCTCGATCAACTCATCCGGGAGGACGGACTGTTCGGGGATGTAGACGGCGTGGTCCCCGGTCCGGTACGCGCCTTTCGCGACCACCGCCCGGTAGAGGCCGACCTGGGCGAGCTCCAGGGCATCGGCGTTCGGGTGCTCCAGGATGACCAGCTTCTCGGCGGTGACGCGCAGCGTGGACATGGACGGACTCCTCCCCTTGGTTCGGCCCCGGCCGCGTGTCCGACCGGCCCGGCCGTCTGTACGGACGGCGACCACTCTCGCCGTTCGACCACCCACGGCGCGACGCAATTACCGCGCGCCCCTCGCCAGCGCCCCCACCGGCCCACCGCCCCCACCAGCCTGACCGCCTCACCACCCTCACCGTCCTCACCGCGCCCCGCGAGTCCCGGTTGAGCCATCCCACAGCAGCCCCGAGACCCCTGCGGCCCCCAGCTGTGCGAACCGACAGGGGATTTATCGCTCGCATTTGCGGCACTATGATCGCCGTAATGGCCGCACCTGCGGCTCGTCCCTCGCGCCCCTCCCGGCGCGCACCCTGGAGGGGAAGCACCGATGAGCACCCGTACGCCCACCGCCCGCAGGCTCGCCGTCGCCACCGCCGCGGTCCTCGTCCTCGGGCTCGGAGTCAGCGCCTGCGGCAGCGACGGCGGCAAGTCCTCCAGTTCCACGGCCTCCTCGAACGCCTCCGCCGCGGGCAGCAGCGTCCCGAAGGCCTCCGGCACCATCACCGTCTTCGCCGCCGCCTCGCTCAAGGAGACCTTCACCGAGCTCGGCAAGAAGTTCGAGGCCGCCAACCCGGGCGCCAAGGTCACCTTCAACTTCGGCGGCAGCTCCAGCCTCGCCACCAGCATCAACTCCGGTGCCCCGGCGGACGTGTTCGCCGCCGCCAGCCCGGCCACCATGAAGACCGTGACGGACGCGGGCGGTGCCAGCGGGCAGCCGACGACCTTCGTCCGGAACACCCTCACCATCGCCGTCCCCAAGGGCAACCCCAAGCACATCGCGGGCCTCAAGGACCTCACCGCCTCCGGCGTGAAGGTCGCGCTGTGCGCGAAGGAGGTGCCGTGCGGCGCCGCCGCCCAGACCGCGCTCAAGGCGGCGGGCGTCGACCTCACTCCGGTCACCCTGGAGCAGGACGTCAAGGGCGCGCTCACCAAGGTCGAACTCGGCGAGGTCGACGCGTCCCTGGTGTACCGGACCGATGTGCAGGCCGATGCTGCGAAGATCGACGGCGTGGACTTCCCCGAGGCCGACAAGGCCGTGAACGACTACCCGATCGCCGCGCTCGCCAAGGCGCCGAACAAGGACGGCGCCGCCGCCTTCGTCGCGTACGTCCAGTCGCCCGAGGCCAAGCAGGTGCTGACCGCGGCGGGCTTCCAGGCACCGTGAGCGAGCGCCCCACCGGCCCCGGGGACGGCTCCGGACGCGACTCCGGTCGGAACCGCACCGTCGGCGGCGGCGCGGCGGAAGCCGAGAAGGCCCTGCCGCGCCGCGACCCACAAAACCGCGACCCACGAAGTCGCGCCCCGCGAAACCGACGCCCGAGGACGCACCGCGCCCCGGTCGCCCTGCTGCTCCCGGCGCTGCTCGGGTTGGCGTTCCTGGTCCTGCCGCTGGTCGGCCTGCTGATCCGGGCGCCCTGGAGCGACCTGTCCGAGCAGCTCACCAGCACCGCCGTCTGGGACGCGCTGCGCCTGTCGCTGATCAGCGCGACCGCGGCCACCGCCGTGTCGCTGGTCCTGGGCGTCCCGCTGGCCTGGCTGCTCGCCCGCACCGAGCTGCCGGGCCGGCGGGTGATCCGGGCGCTGGTCACCCTGCCGCTGGTGCTGCCGCCGGTGGTCGGCGGTGTGGCGCTGCTGCTGGTGCTCGGGCGGCGCGGCATCGTCGGCTCCTGGCTGGACTCGGCCTTCGGCATCACGCTGCCGTTCACCACCACCGGGGTCGTGATCGCCGAGGCGTTCGTGGCGATGCCGTTCCTGGTGATCAGCGTCGAGGGCGCGCTGCGGGCCGCCGACCCCCGCTACGAGGAGGCCGCCGCGACCCTCGGCGCCTCCCGACTGACCGCGTTCCGGCGGGTCACCCTGCCGCTGATCGCGCCGGGGATCGCCGCCGGGGCCGTCCTGGCCTGGGCCCGGGCGCTCGGCGAGTTCGGTGCGACGATCACCTTCGCGGGCAACTTCCCGGGCCGCACCCAGACCATGCCGCTGGCCGTCTACCTGGCCATGGAGTCGGACCCGCAGGCGGCGATCGCGCTGTCGCTGGTGCTGCTGGTGGTCTCCGTCGCCGTCCTGGTCGGCCTGCGCGACCGCTGGCTGTCGACGCCGTGACCCCGCCCGCCCGCGCCGTCCCGACCACCCGCACCATCCCGACCGCACGCGCCCTCCCATCCCCACCTGCCATCCCGGACACGCTGAACGCAGCAGACGCACTGGACACCTGGACGCCGCCCTGATGAGCACCGAAAGCCGCCCCGGCCCCGCCCTGGACGCCCGCCTGCGGGTCGAGCGCGCCGCGTTCGCCCTCGACCTCGCGCTGACCGCCGCCCCCGGCGAGGTGGTGGCGCTGCTCGGCCCCAACGGCGCCGGGAAGTCCACCGCCCTGCGCGCCCTCGCCGGGCTGCTCCCGCTCACCGGCGGCCACCTGCGCCTGGACGGCCGCCTCCTGGAGGACCCGGCGCAGCGCGTGCACACCCCGGCCGAGGAGCGGCCGGTCGGCGTGGTGTTCCAGGACTACCTGCTGTTCCCGCACCTGAGCGCGCTCGACAACGTCGCCTTCGGCCCGCGCTGCCAGGGCCGCCCCAAGCGGGAGGCGCGGGCCGAGGCGGCCGACTGGCTGGAGCGGATGGGCCTGGCCGACCACGCCACGGTCCGCCCCGGCCGGCTCTCCGGCGGCCAGGCCCAGCGGGTGGCGCTCGCCCGAGCCCTCGCCGTACGCCCCCGGCTGCTCCTGCTGGACGAGCCGCTGGCCGCCCTGGACGCCCGCACCCGGCTCGACGTACGAGCCCAACTGCGGCGCCACCTGGCCGAGTTCGAGGCGGTGGCGGTGCTGGGGACGCACGACCCGCTGGACGCCATGGTGCTGGCCGACCGACTGGTGGTGATCGAGGACGGGCACGAGGTGCAGTCCGGCAGCCCGGCGGAGGTCGCCCGGCGCCCGCGCACCGACTACATCGCCCGGCTGGTCGGACTGAACCTGTACCAGGGCCGGGCCGAGGGCTCCCGGGTCACGCTCCCGGACGGCACGGCGCTGGCCACCACCGAGGAGCTGGACGGTCCGGCCTTCGTCGCCTTCCCGCCCTCCGCCGTGACGCTGTACCGGGAGCTTCCGCGGACCAGCGCGCGCAACCTCTGGCAGGCCGAGGTCACCGGGCTCGACCTGCACGGCGACCAGGTCCGCGTCGAACTCTCCGGCGACCTGCCGATGGCCGCCGACCTGACCCCGGCCGCCGTCGCGGAGCTGGAGCTGGCGCCCGGCGTCGCGGTCTGGGCCTCGGTCAAGGCCGCCCAGACCCACGCCTACCCGGCCTGAGCGGCCCTTTCTGACGCATCGTCAGACCGCGTCACTCCGAGGGCTCGACGAACCCCGACTCGTACGCCGCGATCACCGCCTGGGTGCGGTCCCGCGCCCCGAGCTTCGCCAGCACGCTGCTGACGTGCGTCTTCACCGTCTGCACGCCGAGGAACAGCCGCTCGGCGATCTCCCCGTTGCTCAGGCCCCGCGCGACCAGCCGCAGCACCTCCGCCTCGCGCCCGGTCAGCGCCGCCCGCTCCATGGCCGCCCGGGCGGTCGGGTTGCCGTGCCCGGCCGCCAGCCGGCGGATCGCGGCCGGGAACAGCAGCGACTCGCCCGCCGCCACCAGCCGTACCGCGTGGGCGATCTCGGCCGGGCGGGTGCGCTTGAGCAGGAAGCCGTCGGCGCCCGCGCGCAACGCCTGGTAGACGTAGTCGTCGTTCTCGAAGGTGGTCACGACCAGGATCCTCGGCGGGCGCTCCCCCGGTGCGCCGGGGCGCAGCAGCTCGCGGGTGGCCGCCAGGCCGTCCAGCACGGGCATCCGGACGTCCATCAGCACCACGTGCGGGCGCAGCGCGCGGGCCAGCGCGACCGCTTCCGCGCCGTCGGCCGCCTCGCCGACCACCCGCAGGTCCCCCTGCGCCTCCAGGACGGCCCGCAGGCCGGCCCGGACCAGTTCCTCGTCGTCGGCGAGCAGGATGTCCGTCATCCCCGCGGCTCCTCCGGCCGGGCCTCGCGTCACAGGATCGTTCGTCACGAGCCCAAGCGTAGGGGCAGCCGGACGGTCAGCACCCACTCCCCTCCGCCCTCCTGCGACACCCCCGCCGCCGCCTCCCCGCCGAGCAGCGTGGCGCGCTCACGGATGCCGCGCAGCCCCTTGCCGCCCTTGCGCGTCGCGCCCCGGCCCGCACCGCCCGCCGGAGGCCGTGCCGAACCGGCCGGACCGGCAGGCCCGGCCGCGCCGACCGCCGAACGCCCGGCGCCGGGCAGCCGGTTGGCGCAGCGCAGCTCCAACTGCCCTTCCCGTACGGCGATCCGGATGTCGACCGGCTCGCCGGGTGCGTACTTGAGCGCGTTGGTGACACCCTCCTGGACGATCCGGTACGACTCGCGGGAGAGCACCCCGGGCAGTGTGCCGGGTGGCACCTCCATCCGCGCCTCCACCGGGCTGCCGGCCGCCCGGGCGGTGTCGAACAGCGCGGGCAGCTGGTCGATCCCGGGCTGTTCGGTGGCCACGCCGTTCGCCCCGGCCGGGGTCTCGCGCAGCAGCACGAGGGTGCGTTCGAGGTCCTCCATGGCCTGCCGGCCGGTCTCCTCGATGACTTCGAGCGCCTTGGCGACGAAGACCGGGTCCCCGACCTCGCGCGCCGCGCCGGCCTGAAGGACCGTCACCGTCAGTGCGTGGCCGATCGAATCGTGCAGCTCCCGGGCCAACCGGTTGCGTTCCAGCAGGCGTTCGGCCCGCAGCTCCGCCTCCGCCAGCCGCTCGGTCGGCGACGGGCCCAGCAGCCGTACGGCCATGGCGAGTTGGAGGCGCCCGGCGAGGACCAGGAACCAGCCGAAACCGAGTACCAGCAGCGGGGCGAACGGGAGGTACCAGAGCGCGTCCGGACCGGTCAGCCGGTCGTAGCACGCGGCGGAGCCGAAGGAGAGCACGAACCCGGCCACCGAGCCAAGCGCGACCCGGCCGATCAGCCAACCCGCCGTCCGCCGCCGGTCGGCCCAGGTGCGGGAGGGCTCGGCGGCGATGTCCTCCTCACGGTCGGGCACCAGCAGCAGCCGCGCCTGCACCCCCTCCGCCCGCCGAGCCGCCGGGATGAGCGCGAGCGCCGCGAGCAGCACGCAGTCCACCAGTACGCTCGCCGTGAGGATCTCGCCGAGGCCCTTCCGGTACGTCCCCGGATAGATCATCAGCACCACGCCCGCGAAGATCCACCCCACCAGCAGGTGCAGCAGCCGCGCGTACGTGACGCCGGCCGCCAGCGGCGCGACGAGCCTGGCCACCGCACTTCCCGGCGCGGATCCTCCGGACACCGCGCTCGCGCTCCTCAGCGCTGCGATCTTGGACATTGCGCCATCCTGCCAGGTCGCCCCCCGTCCCCGGATCCCGCGCCGGTCGCCCGCGTCCTCCCTCCTGGGAGGGAGACGGCTCCCCGCCCCGGCGGGATCCGCCGCACCGGCCCGCTCCGGTCCAATGGAGCCACCGACCGGGGCAGCGACAGCGGGCACCGGCGGAGACCACCGACGACGAGACGAGGGGAGCGGGCCGTGATCGAGATCCAGGGCCTGACCAAGGAGTACGACGGCCGGCGCGTCGTCGACGACCTGACCTTCGAGGTCCGACCCGGCGTGGTGACCGGCTTCCTCGGCCCGAACGGCGCCGGCAAGAGCACCACCATGCGCCTGGTCCTCGGCCTCGACCGGCCGACCGCCGGACACGCCCTGGTCGACGGCCGCCCGTACGCCGAACTCCCCGCCCCGCTGCGGACGGTGGGCGCACTGCTGGACGCCCAGGCGATGCACGGCGGCCGGACCGCGCACGGCCACCTGCGCTGGCTCACCGCGAGCAACGGGCTGCCGGCCCGCCGGGTCGACGAGGTGCTCGGCCAGGTCGGCCTGGCGGACGCGGCAGGACGGCGGATCCGGGGCTTCTCGCTCGGCATGCGCCAACGCCTCGGGGTGGCCGCCGCCCTGCTCGGCGACCCGCCGGTGCTGCTGCTGGACGAACCCGTCAACGGCCTGGACCCGGAGGGCATCCGCTGGATCCGCACCCTGCTGCGCGACCTGGCCGCCGAAGGCCGGGCGGTGCTGGTCTCCTCCCACCTGATGACCGAAATGGCGCTCACCGCCGACCACTTGGTGGTGATCGGGCGCGGCCGACTGCTCGCCGACGCCGCCACCTCCGAGTTCATCGACCGCCACGGCCGGACCCGGATCAGGGTCCGCGCCGTCGCCCCCGCCAAGCTCGCCGCCCTGCTCGGCGGCCCCGGCCACGACCACGGCCTCGACGCCACCGAAGTCGACGGCGGCGCCTGGGAGGTGAGCGGCGCCGAACCCGAGCGGATCGCCGCGCTCGCCGCCGCCAACGGGGTGGTGCTGTACGAGATCGCCGTCCAACAGGACTCGCTGGAGGAGGCGTTCATGCGGATGACCGCCGACAGCGTCGAGTACCGCGCGGAGGCCTCCGCATGACCACACCGGTTGCCGGCTCCGCGCACGTCCTGCACGTCCTGCGCGCCGAACGGATCAAGCTCACCACCCTCCGCTCGCTCTGGATCACCCCGCTGCTCGCCCTGCTGCTGACCGCCGGGGTCACCACGGCCATCGGCGCGGCCATCGGCGGCAAGGACCACAGCATCACCGACGACCCGAGCGTCGGGGTCTTCTACGGGCTCAACTTCGGCCAGGCGGCCCTTGCCTGCTTCGGCATCCTGCTGATCGGGCAGGAGTTCAACACCCGCATGATCAACGTGTCGCTCACCGCCGTCCCGCGCCGCAACCGGCTGTACGGCGCCAAGTTGGCGCTCGGCGCGCTCGTCGGCCTCGCCGTCGGCGCCGTCGGCACGGCGGGTGCCTTCGCCGGCTACGCGGCCACCGCCCCGGGCGCCTGGGACGGGCCGGCCCTCCTGCGCAGCGCCGTCGCCGGCGTGCTCTACCAGACGCTGCTGGTGGTGCTCTGCCTCGGAGCGACCGCGCTGCTGGGCAACCTCACCGCCGCCATGGGACTGCTGGTGCCGACCGTCTTCCTGCTCTCGCCACTGCTCGGCGGAGTGCCCGGGATCCGCCGGGTCGTCCAGTTCCTGCCCGACCGGGCCGGCCAGTACGCCCTGCGCTACGCCGACGACCCGCAGGTCGCGTACGGGCACTGGACCGGGCTGCTGATCATGGCGCTCTGGACGGCCCTGGCGGCGTACGGCGGCCTGCGCGCGCTGCGCCGCATCGGCGCCAAGTGACCTCGGACGAACGGGAAACGAGAGAAAACCATGAGCACGCTCGCCGGCGCCCTGCACGCCGAACGCGTCAAGTTCACCACCCTGCCCTCGCAGTGGGCGGCCCCGCTGGTCGCTCTGGCGCTGACCGTCGGCGTCACGGCCGCCGTCAGCGCCGCCTACGGGGCGAAGGACCACACGCCCGCCCCGGACCCGGCCAACGGGATCTTCTACGGGCTGCTCTTCGGCCACGTCGCGGTGGCCTGCCTCGGCATCCTGCTGATCGGGCAGGAGTTCAACACCCGCATGATCGGCACCTCGCTCACCGCCGTCCCCCGGCGCGGGCGGCTGTACGGCGCCAAGCTCGCGCTCGGCGCCGGGCTGGGCCTGCTGCTCGGCCTGGCCTCGACGGCGGGCTCGTTCCTGGCCGTCGGCACCACCGTCGGCCTTGACCTCTCCACCCCGGGCCTGGCCCGCAGCTTCCTGGCCGGCGTGCTGTACCACCCGATGATGGTGCTGCTCTGCCTCGGACTGACCGCGATGCTGGGCAACTTCAGCGCCGCGCTCGGCCTGCTGACCCCGATGGTGTTCCTGGGCACCACCTGGCTGGCCGCCATCCCCGGCGTCCGGGAACTCGGCCAGTTCCTGCCCGACCGGGCCGGCCTGTACGCGACGCGCACCCAGACCGAACCGGGCATCCACTACGGCCACTGGACCGGGCTGCTGATCATGGCGCTCTGGACGGCCCTGGCGGCCTACGGCGGGCTGCGGGCGATGCGGCGGTACCAGCACAGCTGACGGACGACAGCCGACAGCAAACGGCGAACAGATGACAGATTTCGAAATCTGTCATCTGTTCGCTGTCGTCTGTTAGCTGTTAGCTGTTCGCCGTCGGCTGTCCGCTGTCGCCTGTCAGCCCGTCACCGCAGCGCCGGGTGCTCCGCGATCACCGTGCAGCTCCCGGGCGCGATCTCGGTGAAGCCCGCGTCCTGGACCACCGGCAGCCCGCTGCGGACGAGCTCCTCCCACGCCTCCGGCGAGGCGGTCCGGACCGCGAGCGCGAAGCCGGCCTCGGCCCACTCCTTGCGCTGCGCCTCGTCCAGCCGCCACCACGCGAGCTGGGCGGCGTGCCCGGTCTGCGCCATCGTCTTGCCCGCGCTCATCTCCAGCTCGGGGTTGAGCCACAGCACCGGCAGCCCCGGCTCGGGCGCACCGACCTCGGCCGTCTCCTCGAGGTCCGTCCCGGACACCTGGAGCTTGGCGAGTTCCTTCGGCCAGCCGTCCAGCGGGACCGGCGGGAATACCCGCACCTCGGCCTCCCGCCCGTGCACCGTGACGCCCGGCAGCTCGCCGGCCCGGCGCCACTCCCCGCCCCGGGCCCGCCGGACCACCTTGCGGATCCGGGCGTCCTCCCAGGCCTCGACCCGCTCCGCCCACTCGCCGCCCGCCTCGGTCACCCGGGGGTCGGCGAGCAGGGTGAGCACCGCCCGCGCCGAGGTCTCCAGCGCGTCCGTCCGGCCCGGCGGAGTGGCCCGCTCCAGCCGGACGACCAGCGGCAGCACGTACTGCGGCCGCTCGTCGCGGTCCTCGCGCGACGGGGCGTCGCCGGGGTCGGCCACCGGAGCGGGGGCCGGGGTGAGGGGAGTCGGGGCGTCGGAAGGAGAAGTCACCCGTCCAGGATGCCAGCCCCGCCCCGACCGACTCGGCCCGCCCCGTCCGCCCCGGCAGTCACCCCGGCACTCGCGTCGGCACTCGACCCGTCAGCGCCGGTAGCCGCGCTGCGGGTCCCGCTCCTCCGCGTCCTCGTACATCAGGAACCAGCCCTCCGGGTGGGTGGCCGCGAGCAGCATCTCGGTGCGCTGCTCCGCCGCCAGCTCCGGATCGCCCTCGTCCGGCCCGTAGACCCCGAACAGCTCGTCCTGGCAGCCGTCCCAGTCGTAGTCGTACAGGTCGGCCGGGAGGTCGCCCATCATGTCCGCCACCGACTCGGGTTGCGCACCGAGCAGCGCCCGGGCGTCCACCAGGGCCATCCGCAGCGCGATGTCCTCGGCCAGGCAGCGCGGCAGCGGCCACTCGCCGAGCGCGAGGTCGTCGGCGAGGTCGTCGAAGGCCCGGGCCATCGCGCGGCGCCAGCCCCGGTGCATCCGCCAGGTGCGTTCGGGAAGCCGGGCGAAGACCGTCCAGTCCACGTCATCGCTGTCGGCGACCGTCTCGTCCCCGTGCTCGTCGAGGTCGTCGTACGCGGCGTCGGCCAGGCCGATCAGCTGGGCGTGGAGCAGGCAGGCCGTGCGCGGGGTGAGCGTCCAGTCCGCACCCGCGCCGCCCTCCTCCTCGTCGCCCTCCAGCGGGAACAGGTCGGCGAAGTCCGGCGTGAAGTCCTCCGTGACGCTGATCTCCAGAGTGCCGCCGATCGCCTCCACCCCGGGGATGGCGGCCACCAGCCGGTCCGGATGCAGCAGCGCGCCGAGCGCCGCGTTGGCGTCCTCGGCGACCTCGCGCAGCAGTTCGCGGCGCTGCCCGGCCGGGTCGACGCCCCCGAAGTCCAGCTCCTCGACGGCCCTGATCGCGGCCGCGCGCAGGGCCGGCCAGTCGGTGATCCGCAGGCCCAGCACCACCGTCGCCTCGATTTCCTGCGCGCCGGAGTCCTCCGCCGCGCCCGGCCCCTGTGGATGATCACTTCGCTCGCCCATGGGGCTAACGGTACGGCCTTTCGGTCGCCCGATCACCGGTCCGGACCAGCTTCCGGGAGCCTTCTCGGCCACCGCCCGGCCCCGCTGCTGTCACTCGGACGCAGGAGTTTGGCAGGATGAGCCGCATGGCTGACATCAACGAGTACGGCGGCGGGCAGGGCCCGAACGCCGACGTCCTGGTCGTGACCACCAACGACATCCCCGGTTACCGGGTCGACCACGTGATCGGCGAGGTCTTCGGGCTGACCGTCCGCAGCCGCCACGTCGGCAGCCAGATCGGTGCCGGTCTGAAGTCACTGGTCGGCGGCGAGCTGCGCGGTCTGACGAAGACCCTGGTCGAGAGCCGCAACGAGGCGATGCAGCGGCTGATCGAGCAGACCAAGGCGCGCGGCGGCAACGCCGTCCTGATGATGCGCTTCGACGTCACGGAGGCGGCCGCCGTGGGTACCGAGGTCTGCGCCTACGGCACCGCCGCGGTCATCTCCCCGGTCTCGTGACATTCCTCTCGTGACATTCCTCTCCTGACCTCTCCTGACGCGCCCCGTTCCCGCGTCGCAGTTCACGCGGCATCTCTCACGTCCCACGGACGAAATCCCGGCGGGAACACCCGCCGACCCCCCGATGTTTCTCGGGCGTGACTGTTTACGGTGCAACGAACAGCGTTCCGGAACGGGTGGACGTCCTGGTGGTGGGCGCCGGACAGGCAGGTCTGTCCGCCGCCTACCACCTGCACCGCCGCGGCTTCGCCCGTCACCGGACGGGCGTCGACGGCGGCTTCGTCGTCCTCGACGCCAACGCCGTCCCCGGCGGTGCCTGGGCGTACCGCTCGCCGTCCCTGCGGATGGCCACCGTGCACGGCGTCCACGACCTCCCGGACGCCGAACTCCCGCCGCCGGACCCGGACGCCCCCGCGCGCGAGGTGGTGCCGGAGTACTTCGCGGCGTACGAGGCGCAGCACGCGCTCCCGGTCGTACGCCCGGTCGCGGTGCGCGCCGTACGTGCCGAGTCCGAGCGCCCGGACTCCCGGCTGCTGGTCGAGACCGACCGCGGCACCTGGTCCACCCGCGCGCTGATCAACGCCACCGGCACCTGGACCCGCCCGTTCCTCCCGCACTACCCGGGCCGCTTCGCGGGCCGCCAGCTGCACTACGCCGAGTACCGCGGCCCCGAGGAGTTCACGGGCAAGCGGGTGCTGGTGGTGGGCGGCGGCGCCTCGGCGGTCCAGGTGCTGTCGGAGGTCGCCGCGGTCGGCGAGACGGTGTGGGTGACCCGTTCCGAGCCCGTCTACCACGACGGGCCGTTCACCCCCGAGTACGGGCGCGCGGTGGTCGCCAGGGTCGAGGAGCGGGTCCGGCAGGGGCTGCCGCCGCGCAGCGTGGTGAGCGTGACCGGGCTCGGCCCGTCCGTCGCCTACCGGCGCGCCGAGGAGCTGGGCGCGCTGCACCGCCGGCCGATGTTCGACCGCCTGACCGAGCACGGGGTCGCCTGGGGAGACGAGGAGCTGACCGTGGACGCGATCGTCTGGGCCACCGGCTTCCGGCCCGAGGTCGGGCACCTCGCTCCGCTCGGGCTGCGCTCCCCCGGCGGCGGCATCGCGCTCACCGGCACCCGGGCCACCGCCGACCCCCGCGTCCACCTGGTCGGCTACGGCCCGTCCGCCAGCACCGTCGGCGCCAACCGGGCCGGGCGGGCGGCCGTCAACGACCTCGTCAAGCTGCTCGGGGACCCTGCGCCCGGGCGGCCGACGATCTCCGGCCCGACGGTCGCGAGCCCGACTATCTCCGGCCCGAGGGTCGGGAGCCCGACGCCCGGTGACCCGGTCATGGAGCCCGCCACCGTCTGAGGCTCGGCGATCGTGGTCCGGTCGGCGGTGGTGGCCCGCTCAGCGGTCGTAGTCCACGGTCACCCGGTCAGTGAGCGGCCGGGCCTGGCAGGTGAGGACGTAGCCGGCGGCCAGCTCCTTCTCCTCCAGCGCGAAGTTGCGGCGCATCTCCACCTCGCCCTCGGTGACCAGGGCGCGGCAGGTGCCGCACACGCCGCCCTTGCAGGCGAACGGCAGGTCGGGGCGGGAGCGCTGGGCGCCGTCCAGGATCGAGCGGTCGCGCGGGAGGCAGAGCGTGCTGCCGCGCCCGTCGAGGACGACGGTGACCTCGCTCCGCGGGCCCGATACGCCGTCGGCGGAGCCGCCGGACGAGGCGTCCGTCCGGTCCCAGTCCTCGTCCCGCTCCGGGAGCGGCTCGTCCTCGGCGTGGAACAGCTCCTGGTGCACCCGCTCGCCCGGCACGTCCAGCTCGGCGAGCAGGTCCTTCGCGCCCACGACCATGCCGAACGGGCCGCACAGCCACCAGTGCCCGACGCTCCCGACGTCCACCAGCGCCGCCAGCAGCGCGCGTACCCGCTCCGGGTCCAGCCGGCCGCTGAGCAGTTCGGCGTCCCTGGTCTCCCGGGAGAGCACGTGGACCAGCTGGAAGCGGTCGAGGTAGCGGTCCTTCAGGTCGGCCAGCTCGTCCGCGAACATCACGCTGTCACTGCGCCGGTTGCCGTAGAGCAGGGTGACGGTGGAGCTGCGGTCGGCCGCGAGCACGGAGCCGGCGATCGACAGCATCGGGGTGATCCCGGAGCCGGCCGCGAGCAGCACGTGGTCGGCCGGGACGCCGAGCTCGGGGGTGAACAGGCCGGACGGCGTCAGCACCTCCACCTCCTCGCCCGGCTTCGCCTCGCGCACCAGCCAGCGTGAGAACAGCCCGCCGGGCACCTCCCGGACGGCGATCCGCAGCGGCCCGCCGACCGGGGCGCAGATCGAGTACGAGCGGCGCTCGTCGGTGCCGTCCACCAGCTTGCGCAAGGTCAGGGTCTGCCCGGGGCGGAAGGCGTACTCCTCCGCCAGCCCGACCGGGACCGTGAAGGTCACCGCGACGGCGTCCTCGCAGAGCCGCTCGACCCGGTCGATCCGCAGCCGGTGGAAGGTCGGGCGGCGGGCGGGGCGGATGCCGGTCCCCTCGGCGTCGGGGGCGGACCCGGCGGCGGAGGAGGCGGGAGCGGCGGAGGAAGCGGCGGGCATTCAGATCTCCTTGACGCGTTCGAACGGCTCGCGGCAGGCCCGGCAGCGCCAGAGCGCCTTGCAGGCGGTGGAACCGAAGCGGGACAGCTCCTCCGTGTCGGCGTCGCCGCAGCGCGGGCACGGCACGGGGGGCGCGGCGGCGGTCCTCGGCGCGGCCATGGTGGTGGGCGCGGTCGCGGTTCCGGTGCGGGTGGGACCGAGGGTGAGCGCCACCGGTCCGGCCGCGGCGACGGCGGCGGTCGGGCGCGGCGGAGCGATGCCCGCCTCGGCGAGCTTGCGACGGCCCTCGGCGGTGATCAGGTCGGTGGACCACGGCGGGTCCAACCGCAGCCGCACCCGGACGTCCGGGTACCCGGCCGCGCGCAGCCGACGGTCCACGTCGGCGGCCATCTCGGCGACGGCGGGGCAGCCCGAGTAGGTCGGGGTCAGCCACGCGGTCACCGTGCCGCTGCCGCCGTCCACCCCGACCTCGGCCAGGACGCCCAGGTCCGCCAGGGTGAGCATGGGCAGCTCCGGGTCCGGCACGGCCGCGGCGACCGCCCAGGCCAGCTCGCGGGCCGTCGGGTCCGCGGTGCCCGTCCCGACCGTCCCGCCCGTCGGCTCCGCGGTGCCCGTCGGCCCCGGGCCCGTCACGACGTCGCCGGTCACCACGTCGCCCCCGGGTGGGCGCGGGCCAGCACCTGGAACTCGGCGAGCAGCGGGCCGAGCGCCTCGGTGTGCACACCGTCCCGGCCGGCCAGGCCGAGGACGGTGGCCAGCGGCGGTACGTCCGGCACGGTCAGCCCGGCCTCGGCGAGAACGGCGCCGAGCGAGCGCAGCACCGGTTCGCGCAGGGCCGCCGGGTCGACGCCCGCCCGCAGCTCCACCGGGTGCGCCGTGAACAGCTCCTCCAGCAGCGGCCAGACCGCGTCCACCCCGGCCTGCATCCGCCCGGCGGAGTACGGCGTGCCGTCGCCCAGGCGCAGGGTCCAGGCGGTGGCGTACTCCCGGTGGTAGGCCAGCTCCTTGACGCCCCGGGCGGCGACCGCGGCCAGCACCGGGTCGGGGTGCGCGCTCAGCGCCTCGTACAGGGCGCCGCGCGCGGTGGCGAACAGCAGCAGCCGGGCGATCGAGTAGGCGAAGTCGCCGTTCGGGGCCTCCACCAGGCGGACGTTGCGGAACTCGTGCTCCTCCCGCCAGTACGCCAGGTCGTCCTCGGTGCGGCCGGTACCGTCCGCCTGACCAGCCCGGGTGAGCAGCAGGCGGGCCTGGCCGAGCAGGTCGAGGCCCAGGTTGGCGAGCGCGACCTCCTCCTCCAGCTCGGGCGCCCGGGTGCACCACTCGATCAGCCGCTGCGCGAGGACCAGGGCGTCGTCGCCCAGCATCTGGCAGTAGGCGGCGAGGTCGGCGCCGTCCAGACCGGGGGGCAGCGCGGTGTCCACGCCGAGCAGGGGATCGGCGAAGCCCGTCCCGTACGCCCAGCGGCCCTCGCCCTCGGGGCCGGGGGCGGCGTCGGCGAGGCTGAGGTAGACGTGGTCGTCCTGGCCGGTGCCGGGGGTGGAGGTGGTGGAGGTGGTGTGGTCGTGCACGGTGGCTCCCCCGTCAGATGTGCGGGACATCCTCGGGGATGTCGTAGAAGGTCGGGTGGCGGTAGACCTTGTCGCCGCTGGGCTCGAAGAACGGGTCGCGCTCGTCCGGGGTGGAGGCGGTGATCGCGTCCGAGCGGACCACCCAGAGGCTCACGCCCTCGTTGCGGCGGGTGTACAGGTCGCGGGCGGCGAGCAGGGCCATCCGGTCGTCGGCGGCGTGCAGCGAGCCGACGTGGACGTGGTTCAGCCCGCGCCGGGGACGCACGAACACCTCGTACAGAGGCCAGCCGGCCTTGGGCCCGGCCTCGGACCCGGACGGGGAGCCAACCTGGGGGTCGGTCACTTTCCGTTCTCCTGTTCGGTCACATTGGTGGCTTCGGAGGCTTCCGTGGGCCCGGCGGCCTCGGCCGCGCGCTTGGCCGCGTAGGCGACGGCCGCCTCGCGCACCCAGGCGCCGTCCTCGTGGGCGGTGCGGCGGCGTTCGACCCGCTGGGCGTTGCAGGGGCCCTGGCCGTGGATGACCCTGGTCAGCTCGGACCAGTCCGGCTCGCCGAAGTCCCAGCCGCCGCGCTCCTCGTTCCAGCGCAGCTCGGGGTCCGGGAGGGTGACGCCCAGGTGCTCGGCCTGCGGGACGGTCATGTCGACGAAGCGCCGGCGCAGCTCGTCGTTGCTGTGCCGCTTGATCCGCCAGGCCATCGAGCGGGCGCTGTTCGGCGAGTCGGCGTCCGAGGGGCCGAACATCATCAGCGACGGCCACCACCAGCGGTCCACCGCGTCCTGGACCATCCGGCGCTGGGCCTCGGTGCCGCGCATCAGCGTCATCAGGAGCTCGTAGCCCTGGCGCTGGTGGAAGGACTCCTCCTTGCAGATCCGCACCATCGCGCGGGCGTACGGACCGTAGCTGCAGCGGCAGAGCGGGACCTGGTTGCAGATCGCGGCGCCGTCCACCAGCCAGCCGATCACGCCGACGTCGGCGAAGGTGAGAGTCGGGTAGTTGAAGATCGAGGAGTACTTCTGGCGGCCGGAGATCAGCTTCTCGGTGAGCTCGGCGCGGTCGACGCCCAGGGTCTCGGCGGCGGCGTAGAGGTAGAGGCCGTGGCCGGCCTCGTCCTGGGCCTTGGCGAGCAGGATGGCCTTGCGGCGCAGGGACGGGGCCCGGGTCAGCCAGTTGCCCTCGGGCTGCATGCCGATGATCTCGGAGTGGGCGTGCTGGGCGATCTGGCGGATCAGGGTGGCCCGGTAGGCGTCGGGCATCCAGTCCCTGGGCTCGATCCGCTGCTCGGCGGCGACGACCGCCTCGAACCGGTCCTCCAGCGTCTGCGCGGGGACCGTCTCGGCCACCTCTGCTGTCACCACAGTCCCCTCTCGTGTCCTGCCCGGTCGGTCGCCTGGAGCATCGACCAACCGACTGACCGTTCGGTCGGTACCATTCTGCGCGGAGGGGCGGAGGGATGGCAAGGTGCGCAACGGATAACAGCTGACAGATTCTGAAATCTGTCAGCTGTTATCCGTCGGCTGTCTTCTGTTCTCTGTTCGCTGCTCTACGTTCGCTGCTCTACGTCCGCCGTCCGCTGTCCGCTGTCCGCCGTTCTACGTTCGCCGCCGCCGACTGCCGGGGGCCGGCGACCGGCGACCGGCTCCCGGCCGTCAGCGGCTCACCGCCGGCTCAGCCCTCCGCGCGGTCGCGCAGTCGCGGCAGCGGCACCGCGAGCAGCGCCGCCAGCAGGGCGATCCGGGGAGCGATCTGGTCGACCCGGATGTGCTCGTGCCGGGCGTGGGCCCCGGCGCCCACCGCGCCGAAGCCGTCCAGGGTCGGAAGCCCGCGCGAGCCCGGCAGGTTGGTGTCCCCTGCCCCGCCCGCCGGAGCGCCGTCCAACTGCTGCCCGAGCACCGCGGCGAGCGAACGCACGTGCCGCAACAGCGGGTTGCCGGTCCGCTCGGGCCAGGCCGGACGGCTGGACAGCACCTCCGTACGGACCCGGGCGCCCGGACGCAGCGCGGTGAGCCGGGCGAGGTTGTCCAGCGTACGGCGCTGCGCCTCGACGGTGGCGAAGCGCAGCCCCAGCTCGGCCTCGGCCCGGCCGGCGACCACGTTGGCGCGCGAACCACCGCTGATCCGACCGGCGTTGAGCTCGGTGCCGGGCTGACCGGCGAGGTCGCGCACCAGCACGAGCTGGTCCACCAGCTCGTCGACCGCGGACACCCCGTCGTGGGCGTCGTTGCCCGCGTGCGCCTCGCGGCCGGTCACGGTGAGCCGCACCCGGGTGCTGCCGCGCCGCGCGGTCTTCAACCGACCGTCGGGGTGCGGCGGTTCGAGACCCAGGACCGCGGCGGCTCCGCGCAGCTGGCGCTCGACCAGGCGGCGTCCGTCGGGGCTGCCCACCTCCTCGTCGGAGACCACGACCAGGCGGACGGTCCGGTGCGGGCGCTCACCCAGGTCCGCGAGCAGCGACAACGCCCCCTCCAGGATGGCGAGTCCGCCCTTCATGTCGACCACGCCGGGCCCGGTGAGCCGGCCGTCCTCCTCCGTCACCGGCCAGTCCGCGAGCGTGCCGACCGGCCACACGGTGTCGTGGTGCCCGACGATCAGCAGGTGCGGCAGGGACTCGTCCCGACCCTCCCACTCCAGTACGAGGTGGTCGCCGGCCGGTCCGGGCTCGCGCCGGGCGGTGGCACCGGTGGCACAGAAGCCGGCCGCCAACTCCTCGGCGAGCGCGTCGAGTCTGGGGGCGTCCCCACTGGGCGACTCGATCCGCGCCAGGTCGACGCAGCGACGCCGGACGGCCCCGGCGAGGGTGCGGGCCCGGGTGCTGAGCGCCTGCGGCACACCGGGCAGCGCCGTGGTGACGGCGGCGGCCCCGTGGGAGGCGGTGGCGGCCGGGCCCGTCGCGGGCTTCACGACGACGTTCTTCGCCACGACGTTCTTCGTCGCGGGGCTCTTCGCCGCCGCGGCCTTCGCGACGACGGGTTTGGTGAGGGCGGATTTCGTGAGGGCGGACTTGGCGGCTGCGGTCGTGGTGACGGCCACCTTGGCCACGACGGTCTTCGCGGCACCGGACGCGGCCGCGGTGGCCTGGACCGAAGCGGCGGGAAGCGCAGGGGCCGAGACCGTAGTGCCCGGATCCGCAGCGGCAGTTGCGGTGCCGGCGGCGGTGCCGTTGGTGGTGGTAGCGGTGGCTGCGGCGGTAGCGGCGGCGGCGGTCGCAGTGGCCGTGGCGGCGGCAAGGGCCTCACCGTCGGTGGCGGCCGGGACGGCGACCGACGTCGGGGCGGGTTCCGCGGCGGCGCCCGGTGCGGCGGGAGACCCGACGATCTGGGGACTCAACGCTCGCCTCCGCGGCCGCCGCCGGTATACAGCGGCCGTGCCGGCCGACCGCTCCCGCCCGGGTACCAGGCCCGGCCGGACCGCACCGGCCGACCGGGATGATGAGCGGCCCACCGAATCGGCCTGTCTGGCCCAAGTACGGTGGAACGGTTGGGCGGCGTGCTTGGCATGTGCGTCCTCCTCGCTCGATCCGGTGGCCCCGGTCCGCCCGGAGCCCCGTGGACGGCGGCTTCGTGGCGGTGGGCGCAGTGGCCGGACCGCCGCAGGGAAGCCGAGATGTGAGCCTAGAAGAACCGTTCGGTTTCCTGCGAGGTGGCCCTGTTCCCAGCGTGCCGGTACCGGGCCCCGCTTCGGACAACACCCGTCCGCTTTCGGCGCGGGCGCTCGGCGCGCGGGCCTGGATCGGCGCGCGGACGCGGTCGCCGGATCGCGCCCATCTCCACCATGGACCCGCCGCCCGAGTTCGGCAGCGCAAACGGCCAAGGCACGGCATTTCCACGCCGGATGGGTGACAGCGGCTCAGCACGCGATACGAACCGGGAGCACGCGGCGGCTCATGGAAGCCCGCTTCGACGTCCGCCCCGACTCCGGAGGAACGTCCGGGGAACGCCCGGGTGAACACCGACCGATGCCGTGCCCCGATGTGCCCCACCGAGCCCCGCCGAGCCCCGACGTGCTTCGGCTGAAACCCGTGGCACGACGGGGCGGCACCCTGGAACAGCGGGACAGCGCCCGGATATGCGCGTGCGCGAACGTTCGCGACCGTACCCGCGGGTGCACGACCGATCGGCACCCGGGCACCCGGGCTCCTGGGCACCCGAACCCGGGCCCGGCCGATCCCAGCCGTCCGTCCTCAGCCGCCGTCGCCCATCAGCCCGGCGTCGCGTGCGAGCAGCGCCGCCTGGACCCGGTTGGCGACTCCGAGCCCGGTCAGGATCCGACTGACGTGTGCCTTGACCGTGCTCTCGCGCATCCCGAGCACACCGGCGATCTCGGCATTGGAGAGCCCGTCGGCGAGTTCGCGCAGTACGTCCGTCTCCCGCGGGGTGAGTCCGGCGGCCCGGCTGCGGGCGGCCACCGACCGGGGCGCCCCGACCCGGTGGTAGCGGTCGATCAGCCGCCGAGCGGCCGCCGGGTGCAGCATCCCCTGGCCGCCGGCGACGACATGGACGGCCCGGGCGATCTCCGCGGGCGGGGTGTCCTTCAGCAGGAAGCCGTCCGCCCCGGCCGCGAGCGCCTGGTACACGTACTCGTCCAGGTCGAAGGTGGTGAGGGCGATGACCCGCGGACCGTCGGGGAGTTCGCGCAGCCGCCGGGTGGCGGCGATCCCGTCGAGCCGGGGCATCCGGATGTCCATCAGCGCGACGTCGATCCGCCGACCGGCGGCGAGCTCGACGGCCTGCAGCCCATCGGCGGCCTCGGCGACCACGGTGAGCTCCGGGTCCTGGGCCAGGAGGTCGACCAGGCCGAGACGGACCAGCGCGTCGTCGTCGACCACCATTGTTCGGATCATGCGGCGTCCTTCGGCTGCGGCTTCGGTTCCTGCTCAACGTGCTTCGCCCGCGTCGGTTGCGTCGCTTGCGTCGATTGGTTCGGCTGCGTCGGTTCCTCCGGTTGCTTCGGTTGCTTCGGTGGCTCCGACTGCTTCACTCCTCGCGCCCCCTGCGCCCCTTCCTGCGAATGCCGCGCCCCTGGCGTCCCCTTCCCCCGCTCCGGCCGCGGCGACGCCCGCCCGGGGTGCGCCACCGCACGCGCCGACTGTGGATCCGGACCGTCGCCACGGAGCCGGGCGGAAGCCTCGTCCGGCACCGCCTGCGGCGGGCGGTCCGGCGCGGGTAACCGGGCGGAGAGCCGGAAGCCGCCGCCACCGTCCGGACCGGCGTCGAAGTGGCCGCCGAGGGCGCCGACCCGTTCGGCCAGCCCCACCAGCCCGTACCCGCCACCGGTGCCCGGCCCGCCCAACGGCGCCTCGCCCGGGCCGTTGCGGACCTCGACCGTCGTCGCCGGCGCCCCGTAGCCGACCCGGACGGTGACGGGCGCGGCGGGCGCGTGCTTGCGGGCGTTGGTCAGTGCCTCCTGCACCAGCCGGTGCACGGCCAGCCGGTGGGTGGTCGGGATGGTCTCCGGCTCCCCGGAGAGGGCGAGTTCGACCCGTTGGCCGGCCTGGGTCGCCTCGCCGACGAGCTCGGTGAGGTCGCGCAGCGCGGGCGCCGGGACGCGCCCGGCCTCGACGGGCACGGACGGCTCGCCTCCCGTGGCGGGAGGGGCCGACGGGTCGGCCCGCAGCGCGCCCAGGACGTCGCGCAGGTCGTCGAGCGACCGGGCGGCGGTGGTGCGCAGCAGTTCGAGGCGGTGGGTGAGCCGGTCGGGGTCGTCGGCGACGGTGCCGGCCCTGGCCTGGTCGCGCAGCACCCCGGCGTGCAGGACCAGGAGGCTGAGCCGGTGGGCCAGCACGTCGTGCATCTCCCGGGCGATCCGGGCCCGTTCGGCGGACCGGGCCTGTTCGGCGCGCAGCTCGCGCTCGCGGCGCAGCGCGTCGACCTGCTCGTGCAGGGTGCGGATCAGCACCCGTCTGCCCCGCAGCCACAGGCCGACCGCCATCGTGGCGGCCTGGACCAGGAGTTGGGACCCGGCGGTACCCGCCCGGCCGACCAGTGAGTCCACACCCACCGCACTGGCCACCGCGATGACCGAGCCGCCCGCCATCGCCAGGCCCGGCCGGCCGAGGTAGGCGAGGTGGAAGACGCTGAACAGGCCGGGGACGGCCCGGTTGAACAGCCCGCCCGTGAGCACCGGCAGCACGGCCGAGGCCACCGGGTGGCGGCGGGCGAAGAAGAGCGAGACCGCCGCGAGCGCGGCGACGACCGTGCGCGGCAGGCGCAGCGGACCGTCGGTCTGCGTCCACTGGGCGAGGGCCTCCTCGATGGTCAGGCCGAGCAGGCCGAGCAGCAGCAACGTGTCCGTCCCGGCCCGGTGGTCCGGCCCGTACCAGCCGAGCACACTCCGGCGCATGGTGCTCCTCCTTTCCGCTCTCCTCGGCCCGAAAGCCTTCCGTACGTCCACCCTTGGGCACCTCGGGCTCGATGCTAGGGGCGCTCGGCCGCGGAGCGCCTCTGTCTTCCGGGTAACCGCACCCTCGACTTTCGTCGGGGGTCGGCGCCGCTGACCGGCCGATTCGCGGCGGCTCCGCCCTGCCTAGCGTCGACGGCATGACCAACGAACGGCTCCACCACCGTCCGGCCCCCCCTTCCCCCCTGTACAGTTCGCCCGCCGGCGGCGACCACCTGCTGTTCCTCGCCGAGGCCCTGCGCACCTTCCACGACACCGGCGCGCTGGCCCCGAGCGGCCCGGAGCTGGTGAACGCGCTGGTGGTACCGGTCACCAGCCGCCCGAACCGTCCGATCTCGGTGCTGGAGGTCGGCGCCGGCACCGGCGTGGTCACCCGCCGACTGGCCCAAGTACTGCGCCCGGGCGACCGGTTGCACGTCGTCGAGGCCAACCCGCGGTTCGCCGAACGGCTGCGGGAGGACCCGGTCCTCGCCGCACGCCACCCCGGGGTCGGCCTGCGACTGTCGGCCTGCCGGGTCGAGGAGCTGCCGGAGTGCCGTCGACCGGCGCCGGAAGGGGCCCGGGCGGAGGACCGCGGGCAGCGGTACGACGTGATCGTGTCCGGGCTGCCGTTCACCAACTTCGAGCCCGCGCAGGTGCGCGACATCCTCGACCTCTACCTGCGGCTGCTGGCGCCCGGCGGCGAGCTGACGTACTTCGGGTACCTCGGCACGACGACGGCGCGCAGCCTCGCCTCCGGCCCCCGCCGGGGCGCCCGCCACCGGGCGGTGGTCCGGCTGCTGCGGCGGTTCGAGGAGGCGTACGGGCTGGGCGAGCGCACGGTGTGGCGCAACGTGCCGCCCGCCCGCGCCTGCCTGCTGCGGTCGCCGGGCGGCCGCGAGACCTGGGCACCGGCCGGGAGCCCCGCTGTCGGGCCGGCGGTCGAACCGGCGCCCCCGAGCAAGGCACCGAGCACGACGACCACGACGGACACGGCAACCGGATCGGCGGGCGGGGCGGCCCCGCTCCCCCGATGATGGACCGGGGCCGGGCCCGGCTCCGACTCTCCCGCAGTGAGGAGCCGCGATGACCATCTCGGTACGTGACGTGGAAGCCCGGAACCGCTTCGAGGCCTGGGAGGACGGCAAGCCGGCGGGCTTCGCCGAGTACCTGCGCAGCGACCAGCTGGTGGTCTACCCGCACACCGTGGTCGAGCCCGCCTTCGAGGGCCGGGGCATCGGCAGCGCGCTGGCCCGCGCCGCCCTGGACGACGCCCGCGCCCGCGGCCTGTCCGTGCTGGCCACCTGCCCCTTCATCAAGGGCTGGATGCTCCGCCACCCCGAGTACACCGACCTCGCGTACGAGAACCGGAGCCGGGTCGCCGACTGATGTCGGCTTCGGTGCGGGCGTCTGCCGCCATGCCGCAGTCGCCCGCCCGTCCGTCCGCCCGCCCGCCCGTCCGCCGAACAAATGACAGTCGACAGATTTCAACTTTCAGATAACAGGCGACAGCGAACAGATTTTGAAATCTGTTCGCCGTCGTGTCACAGTGAGACCCGGGTCACCCTGCTCCTGCCCCTTCCGGCACCGCACCCGCCCCCTTGGAGTCACCCGTGTCCTCCCACACCCGCCCCGCCCGGCGCACCCTCGGCACCACCGGACCGGTCACCTCGGCCCTCGGCCTCGGCTGCATGGGCATGTCCGACCTGTACGGCCCGGCCGACGAGGCCGAGAGCATCGCCACCATCCACGCCGCCCTCGACGCCGGGGTCACACTCCTCGACACCGGCGACTTCTACGGCATGGGCCACAACGAGCTGCTGATCCACGAGGCGCTGCGCGGCCGCGACCGCGAGAGCGTGCAGATCAGCGTGAAGTTCGGCGCCCAGCGCGGCCCCGACGGCCAGTGGCTCGGCTACGACGCGAGCCCCGCCGCCACCAAGACCGCGCTCGCCTACACCCTGCGCCGCCTGCGCACCGACCACGTCGACGTCTACCGCCCGGCCCGCCTGGACCCGGGCGTCCCGGTCGAGGAGACCGTCGGCGCCATCGCCGACCTGGTGCAGGCCGGCTACGTCCGCCACATCGGACTCTCCGAGGTCGGCGCCGACACCCTGCGCCGGGCCGCCGCCGTCCATCCGATCAGCGACCTCCAGATCGAGTACTCGCTGCTCTCCCGCTCGATCGAGGCCGCCGTCCTGCCCGCCGCCCGCGAGCTCGGCATCGGCATCACCGCGTACGGCGTGCTCTCCCGCGGCCTGCTCGGCGGCCACTGGGACCGGGAACGGGCCCTCGCCGGGACCGACTTCCGCAGCCACAGCCCGCGCTTCCAGGGCGAGAACCTGGCCCACAACCTGGCACTGGTCGAGGCCCTGCGCGAGATCGCCGTCGCACGGGGCGCCACCGTCGCCCAGGTCGCCATCGCCTGGGTGGCCTCCCGCGGTCAGGACGTCGTCCCGCTGGTCGGGGCCCGCCGCCGGGACCGCCTGACCGAGGCCCTCGGCGCCCTCGACGTCGCGCTGACCGAGGCCGACCTCGCCGCCGTCGAGGCCGCCGTACCCGCCGGCTCCGCCGCCGGTGACCGGTACGCTGCCGCACAGATGGCCCACCTGGACAGCGAGCGCTGACCGCACCTCCAGCGCCGCGCCGCACCACCGGCGCCATCGCCGCACGACCCGACCGCACGACCTAAGGACGGACCTCCCCGTGACCACGGACACCACACTCACCGCCGAGCAGATCCTGAGCGCGGCGGAGGACGTCCTCCGGCGGTTCGGCCCGGCCAAGGCCACCGTCGTGGACGTCGCCCGCATCCTCGGCGTCAGCCACAGCAGCGTCTACCGCCACTTCCCCAGCAAGGCCGCGCTGCGCGAGGCGGTCACCCAGCGCTGGCTCGACCAGGCGCACCACGAGCTGTCGACCGTCTCCAACGAGGGCGGCCCCGCCTCCGAGCGGCTGCAGCGGTGGCTGACGGCGCTGTTCACGGCCAAGCGGAAGAAGGCGCTGGACGACCCGGAGCTGTTCGCCACCTACATGGTGCTGGTCGAGGAGAACAGCGGCCTGGTGGACACCCACGTCGACACCCTGGTCGACCAGATCTCGCGGATGGTGGCGGAGGGCATCGAGACCAAGGAGTTCAAGCTCGCCCACATCCGCAACACCGCCCGCGCCGTCTTCGACGCGACCGGCCCCTTCCACGACCCGGCCTACGCGTCCACCTGGTCCACCCCCGACGTCGACGACCGGTTCGACGCCGTCTGGAAGCTCGTCCTCGGTGGCCTGAAGGCGAAGTGACGAACCGTCAGCAGATGTGGCGCCGGCGAGCGGAGGAATAACCGCTCGCCGGCGCCCCGCCCGTCCGGCAGACTGCCGCACACAGTTGATCTCACATGGAGGATGACATGCGTGCGGCCCGCCCGGTCCTGGACAGCCTGGAAGGACTCGCCCTCGGCGACGCCTTCGGCGACCGGTGGTTCTCGGTCCCGCTGGACGAGGCGCCCGCCGCGCTCGCCGCCCGGCTGGTCCGGCCCGCACCCTGGCACTGGACCGACGACACCGCCATGGCGCTTGTGCTGGTCCGCCACCTGCTCGACGCGGGCGAGGTCCGACCGGACGCGCTCGCCCGGGAGTTCGCCGCCGAGTACGCCCGCGAGTACGGGCGCAAGTACGGCCCGTCGATGCACCGGGTCCTGCGCGGGATCGGCGCCGGCGGGGACTGGCGCGCCATCACCTCGGCCCAGTTCGAAGGCCAGGGCTCGCACGGGAACGGCGCCGCGATGCGGGTCGCGCCGCTGGGCGCCTGGTTCGCCGAGGACCTCGACGCGGTGGTCCGGCAGGCCGAACTGCAGGCGCTCACCACCCACTTCCACCCGGAGGCCGTCGCCGGTGCGGTGGCGGTCGCGCTCGCGGCGGCGCTGGCGGTCCGCAGCCGGGGCGGAAACCCGCCCGGCCGGGCCGAGTTGCTGACCGAGATCGCCGGACGGCTGCCGGACAGCGAGGTCCGCTCCGGGCTCCGGATCGCCGCCCGGATGCCCGAGCACACCAGCGTCCGGCACGCCGCCACCGTGCTCGGCTCGGGAGCGCTGATCTCCGCCGCGGACACCGTGCCGTTCGCCCTCTGGTCCGCGGCCGGGCACCTGGACTCGCTGCCGGAGACCGTCTGGAACACCCTGGAGGGCTGGGGCGACAAGGACACCGCCTGCGCCATCGCCGCCGGTGTGACCGCCGCCCGGACCGGGCTCGCGGACGTGCCGACCGGCTGGCTCGCCGCACGCGAGCCACTCCCGGGCTGGGTCGCCGAGGCGTCCCGGACCGCCGACCGGTAACCGGGCGGTGCCGGGTGCTGACCGCCCGGCTTCAGAGCCCGGCGGTCAGCACCGAGCCGTCAGTGCCGAGCCATCAGCATCGAGCCGTCAGCACCAGATGGTCAGCGCCGGGCGAGGAAGCGGAGCACCTTGTAGCCGAAGAGCAGGACCATGGCGCCGCCGATCGCCGACACCCAGGTCGTGACGTCGAGGAAGCTCACCTTCACCGTCCCGTGCATCCAGTGCGAGACGATCCAGGTGCCGATGTAGGAGCCGGTGATGCCGATCAGGGTGCTGCCGATCAGGCCGCGCTCCCCCCTCGACATCGCCATCCTGGCCAGTGTCCCCGACACCAGGCCCAGCACGATCCACGCCATCCAGCTCATCCGCCGCCCCTTGCGTCATCGGTGTGGCGACCCCGTCGAGCCCCCGGGTCCCGTTCGGAAGGACGTACGAGGGCCTCGCACCGTTCCAGCACCGGCAAGGACCGGTTCGAACCGGCCATCCGGGCGCCGTCGTACCGGTCGGCGGAACTCCTCCCCCGGCACGCCCCGCCGTCTCCCGGGCGCCGGGGCCGCACCGAACCATTCCGTCAGCGGCGCGAGTTGCCGAACAGCAGCCGGTAGGCGATCAGCAGCACCAGGGCGCCGCCGATCGCCGACACCCAGGTCGCCGCGTCGAAGAAGTGCGCGGTGATCGAGCGGTGCATGAAGTGCGACGCGATCCAGCCGCCGACGAAGGAGCCGGCGATGCCGATCAGGGTGGTCACGATCAGGCCGCCCGGGTCCTTCCCCGGCAGCAGCAGCTTGGCCAGCGCACCCGCCAGCAGGCCCAGCACGATCCACGCGACGATGCTCATCCGGCATCCCTTCCCGTCCAAGGCGCGACGGCCCCGTCCCGTCCGCTCTGCCCGCAAGGACGCCACCGCCCGCGGCCCGGTTCCGCCACCCGCGTCGGCCGCCCCGGTCGGCCACCCGCGCAGCACCGTCCGAACCCGGCAGACGAACCCAGCGGACGGGACCGGCCGACGGGACCGGCTGACGACACCGGCCGCCCAGGCCGGACCGCCCGCGCGTGGCGCCCTTCCCGCGCGTCGCCCGCGCCGAAATACTGCGGCCATGCGCATCCTGATCGCCACCGCCGGCTCCCGGGGCGACGTGGCCCCCTTCACCGGGCTCGGCGTCCGGCTGCGGGCGGCCGGGCATCAGGTGGCCGTCGCCACCCACGACACCTTCGCCGAGTCGGTACGGGCCGCCGGGCTGGAGTTCCGCCCGCTGCCGGTCGACCCGCGCGCCGAACTCGCCTCCGCCGAGGGCCGGCGCCTGCTGCGGGCCGGCAGCGGACCGGGCGCCGTCCTGCAACTCCTGCGGCTCGGCCGGAGGTTCATGCCCGCACTCGGCGACGGCATCGCCGACGCCACGGCGCTCGGGACCGACCTGCTGCTGACCACCAGCACCACCAGCGCACTCGGCCAGGTCGCCGCCGAGGCGGCCGGCATCCCCAGCATCGGGCTGTACCTCCAACCCCTCGCCCCCACCCGGGAGTTCGCGCCCGCCGTCACCGGCACCCGATCGCTCGGCCGGTCCGGCAACCTGCTGGCGGGACACGCCGTCCAGGCCGCGACCGACCAGCTGTTCGTCCCGGCCGTCCGCGGGCTGCGCCGTCGGCTCGGCCTGCCGCCGCTCGGCATCGCCCGGGCCCGCCGCAACCACCCCGTCCTGCACGGCTTCTCGCCACTGGTGGTGCCCCGACCCGCCGACTGGCGCCCCCGACTGGAGGTGGCGGGCTACTGGTGGCCGGCCGACCGGCCGGACTGGCAGCCCCCGGCCCGGCTGCTCGACTTCCTGGCCGCCGGGCCGCCGGTCTTCGTCGGCTTCGGCAGCCTGGTCGTCCCCGACGCCGAGCGGCTGACCGCGACCGTCCTCGCCGCCGCCCGCGCCGCCCGGGTGCGCCTCCCGCTCCAGTCGGGGTGGAGCGGACTGGCCGCCGAGGACTCGGACTCCGTCCTGACCGTCGGCGACACCCCGCACGACTGGCTCTTCCCCCGCACCGCCGCCGTGGTCCACCACGCGGGTGCCGGCACCACGGCCGCCGCCCTCCGCTCCGGGACCCCCGCCGTCCCCGTGCCCGCCCAGCTCGACGCACCGTTCTGGTCCGCCCGACTGGCCCGGCTCGGCGTCTCCCCCGGCCCCGTCCCCCTGCGCGGCCTCACCCCCGCCCGCCTCGCCACCTCCCTCCGCCTGACGCTCGACGACCCCCGCTACCGCACCCGCGCCCGAGCCGTCGCCACCGCCCTGGCCGCCGAGGACGGCGCGGCCAAGGTCCTCGCCGCCGTCGAACGGGTTTCAGCGAACAGCTGACAACTGACAACCGACAACTTTCGAAATCTGTCAGCTGTTCGCTGTCACCCGTCAGTCGTTCGCCCTCCCCCGTCAGCCCTCCCCCGCCTCCCCGCTCCCCCTCCCGAACACCCTGCTCAGCCCCAGGTACACCACGGCCGCCGCCGTCAGCCCGACGGCCCAGCCGTAGTCGGCGAGCGACTTGAGGACGGGGATCAGGCCGTCCGCCGGGAAGGGGCCCTGCTTCACACCGTCGGCGTCGACGGTGGAGTACGAGCCGCCGACGGCCAGCACGCCGCCCACCAGCAGCGCCGTCACGGCCCGCCAGTTCCAGCCGGCCGCGTACCAGTACGCCCCGCCCGGGCGGTACAGCTCGGCGAGCCGGAGGCGGGTGCGGCGCAGGGCCCAGTAGTCGGCGATCAGCACTCCGCCGACCGTGCCGAGCAGCCCGCCGACCACACCGAGCCAGGTGAAGATGTACACGTGCGGGTCGGAGATCAGCCGCCACGGGAGGACCACGATCCCGACCACCCCCGTGATCAACGCCCCGGTCCGGAAGGTGACGAAGCGGGGCAGCAGGTTGGCGAGGTCGTACGCGGGCGAGACGACGTTGGCGGCGATGTTCACCGACAGCGTCGCGACCAGCACGGTCAGCAGCGCGAACAGGATGCCGACCGGGTTCTCCATCTTGGCGGCCAGCTGGATCGGGTCCCACACCGGGGCCCCGTAGACCGCCTCGGAGCCCGAGGTGACCAGCACGGACAGGAACGCGAAGAGCGTCATCGTGGTCGGCAGGCCGAGCGCCTGCCCGCGTATCTGGGCCCGCTGGCTGCCGCCGAAGCGGGTGAAGTCGGGGATGTTCAGCGAGAGGGTGGACCAGAACCCGATCATGCCCATCAGCGCGGGGAAGAAGACCTTCCAGAAGCCGCCGCCCCACCCCAGCCTGGACGGCTGGTCGAGCAATGGCCCGAGCCCGCCCGCCTTGACGGTGATCCACACCAGCAGCGCGAGCGCGCCGACGATGACGAACGGCGCCGCCCAGTTCTCGAACCGCCGCAGCGCCTCCATCCCCCGCGCGATGATGGCCATCTCGATCAGCCAGAACAGCAGGAACGAGAGCCACTGCGTCCACGGGTAGCCGCCGAACTCACCGGCCGTGCGCCAGGATTCGCCGAACAGCTTGCCCGCCAGCAGGAAGATGCCCTCGCCGCCGATCCAGGTCTGGATGCCGAACCAGGCGCAGGCCACCGCCGCCCGCAGCAGGGCGGGCAGGTTGGCGCCGCGCAGCCCGAAGGCGGCCCGGGCGAAGACCGGGAACGGGATGCCGTACTTGGTGCCGGCGTGCCCGGTGAGCAGCATCGGGACCAGCACGAGGAGGTTGGCGAGCGCGATCGTCAGCACCGCCTGCTTCCAGTCCATGCCGAGCGTGACCAGGCCCGAAGCCAGGGTCCAGGACGGGATGTTGTGGGCCATGCCGACCCAGAGCGCGAGGAAGTTGTACGTGGTCCAGGTACGCCGTGCCACCGGGACCGGCCGCAGGTCGTCGCTGGTGAAGCCGTTGGGTGGCAAGTCCCCGGCGGCCGGGTCGAGTTCGACCCGGCCGTCGGGGTGGTGCCACTGTCTGCCGTCACTGGTCGCGGTTGCGGGCATGGGCAACTCCCGTCCGCCGCGGGCGGATCCGCGGCTGAGCTCGGGTGGGGGCGCCGGGCGGGGTCACAGGTGCGGGATGACGTCCGTCCCGTACGCGTCGATGGTGGTCTCGATGGCGTCGTGCATGGCGTAGACGGCGAACTGGTCGACGCCGAGCGAGCGGAGCTCCGCCAGTCGGGCCCGCTGCGCCTCCACCGGGCCGATCAGGCAGAAGCGGTCGATGATCCCGTCCGGGACGAAGGCCGTGTCCGGGTTCCCGGCCCGCCCGTGGTGGCTGTAGTCGTAGCCCTGCCGGTCCTTGATGTAGTCGGTGAGCGCCTCCGGTACCAGGTCGGAGTGCTCGCCGTAGTGGCTGACCAGGTCGGCGACGTGGTTGCCGACCATCCCGCCGAACCAGCGGCACTGCTCCCGGGCGTGGGCGAGCGCCTCGGGCGAGTCGTCGGCGGTGACGTAGGCCGGGGCGGCGACGCAGATGGTGATCGACTCCGGATCCCGGCCGGCCTCGACGGCGGCGGCCCGCACCGCCTTGACCATGAACTCGGTGAGGTAGGGGTCGGCCAACTGCAGGATGAAGCCGTCGGCCTGACGTCCGGTCAGATTCAACGCCTTCGGCCCGTACGCCCCCATCCAGATCGGCAGGGAGGCGCCGGCGCGGACCCACGGCAGGTGCATCTCGCTGCCGTCCACCTCGGCGGTGCGCCCCTCGGCCAACTCCTTGATGGCGTGCATGGCTTCGGAGAGCCGGGCGAGGGTGGCGGGGCTCCGCCCGGCGACCCGCATGGCGGAGTCGCCGCGGCCGATGCCGCAGACGGTCCGGTTGCCGTACATGTCGTTGAGCGTGGCGAACGTGGAGGCGGTCACCTCCCAGGTGCGGGTGGAGGGGTTGGTGACCATCGGGCCGACGGTCATCCGCTCCGTCTCGGCGAGGATCCGGCTGTAGATGACGAAGGGCTCCTGCCACAGCACGCAGGAGTCGAAGGTCCAGCCATGGCTGAACCCGGCCCGCTCGGCGCGGATCATCCGGTCGATGAGCAGTCGGGCGGGCGGGTCGGTCTGGAGGACGAGGCCGATGTCCATGAGGGGCTCCAGGTAAGGGTTCTGACCGCCGCCACCCGGCCGTCGACCGGATCGGTCGCCCCGGCCGAAGGGCCGGGGCGGCAGTCGGGCGGGCAGGCGACCGGACGGCCGGCAGACCGGGCGGCGGCGGGTGGACGTCGAGGAACGGAAGGAACGGGAGGAACGGGAGGGGCGGGAATCGGGAGAGGGATCAGACCAGGTACTGGCAGGTGTCCCGGCGCAGGAAGGTGCCGTGGCCGGCCCGGCCGCGCCAGTCGCCGTCGTCCAGCACGACGGTGCCGCGCGACACCACCGTCCGCACCCGGCCGGTGAGTCGACGGCCCTCGTAGGCCGAGTAGTCCACGTTCATGTGGTGGGTCGCGGCGGAGACGGTCTGCACCGCGGTGGGGTCGTAGACCACCAGGTCGGCGTCGGCACCCGGGGCGATGGTGCCCTTGCGCGGGTGCAGGCCGAACATCCGGGCCGGGGTGGTGCAGGCGATCTCGACCCAGCGGCGCCGGCTGATGTGCCCGTCCACCACGGCCTGGTGGAGCAGGTCCATCCGGTTCTCGACGCCCGGCAGGCCGTTGGGGATCTTCGAGAAGTCGCCCCGGCCCAGCTCCTTCTGGCCGACGAAGCAGAACGGGCAGTGGTCGGTGGAGACCACCTGGAGGTCGTTGGTGCGCAGCCCGCGCCAGAGCGCCTCCTGGTGCTCGCGCGGTCTGAGCGGCGTGCTGCACACGTACTTGGCGCCCTCGAAGCCGTCGGCGCCCTCCTCGGCGAGGTTGTCGGTGGAGAGGAAGAGGTACTGCGGGCAGGTCTCGCCGAAGACGTTGAGGCCGGCGTCCCGGGCCCCGACGATTTCGGCGAGCGCGGCGGCTGCGGAGACGTGCACCACGTAGAGCGGGCTGCCCGCCACCTGGGCGAGCTTGATCGCCCGGTGGGTGGCCTCGGCCTCCAGCAGTTCGCGCCGGACCTCGCCGTGGTAGCGGGGGGCGGTCCTCCCGGCGGCGAGCGCCTGTTCGACCAGGACGTCGATGGCGATGCCGTTCTCCGCGTGCATCATGATCAGCCCGCCGTTGGCGGCGCCGCGCTGCATGGCCCGCAGGATGCGGCCGTCGTCGCTGTAGAAGACGCCGGGGTAGGCCATGAAGAGCTTGAAGGAGGTGGACTCGCCGGAGTCCACGAGGGTGTCCATCTCCTTGAGCACGGCGTCGTTGACGTCGGAGACGATGGTGTGGAAGGCGTAGTCGATCGCGCAGTTGCCCTCGGCCTTGGCGTGCCAGGTGTCCAGGCCCTCGCGCAGCGAGCCGCCGACCGACTGGACGGCGAAGTCCACGATGGTGGTGGTGCCGCCCCAGGCCGCGGCGCGGGTGCCGGTCTCGAAGGTGTCGGAGGCCGCGGTGCCGCCGAACGGCAGCTCCATGTGGGTGTGGGCGTCGACGCCGCCCGGGATGACGTAGTGGCCGGTGGCGTCGATGACGGTGTCGGCGGTCCAGGCCTCGGCGGCGGAGCTGCCGGTGGTGGCCAGGGCGGCGACGCGCTCGCCCTCGATCAGGACGTCGGCGTGGAGTTCCTCGGTGGCGGTGATGACGAGGCCGCCGCGGACGACGGTGCGCTGGTGCGGGTCGCGGGTGACCCTCACGTCGTTGGTGGTCATCGCGCTGCTCCTCAGGCCTCGGCGAGCGGCCCGTAGGCGTCGGGCCGGCGGTCCCGGTAGAACGCCCACTGCTGGCGGACCTGTTCGATCAGGCCGAGGTCGAGGTCGCGGACGACGAGTTCCTCCTCCTTGTCGGAGGCGACGTCGCCGACGAACTGCCCGCGCGGGTCCACGAAGTAGGAGGTGCCGTAGAAGTCGTTGTCGCCGTACTCCTCGGTGCCGACGCGGTTGATCGCGGCGACGAAGTACTCGTTGGCGACGGCGGCGGCGGGCTGTTCGAGCTGCCAGAGGTAGGCGGACAGGCCGCGGCTGGTGGCGGAGGGGTTGTAGACGATCTGCGCACCGGCCAGGCCCAGGGCGCGCCAGCCCTCGGGGAAGTGGCGGTCGTAGCAGATGTACACGCCGACCTTGCCGACGGCGGTGTCGAACACGGGCCAGCCGAGGTTGCCGGGCTTGAAGTAGTACTTCTCCCAGAAGCCCTTGACCTGCGGGATGTGGTGCTTGCGGTACTTGCCGAGGTAGCTGCCGTCGGCATCGATGACGGCGGCGGTGTTGTAGTAGACGCCGGCCTGTTCCTCCTCGTAGACCGGGACGACCATCACCAGCCCGAGCTCGCGGGCGAGGTCCCGCATCCGGCGCACGGTCGGGCCGTCGGGGACGGCCTCGGCCCAGCGGTAGTGCTCGGCTTCCTGGACCTGACAGAAGTACGGGGAGTTGAAGACCTCCTGGAAGCCGATGATCTTCGCTCCCTGGGCGGCGGCCTCGCGGGCGTACCGCTCGTGGAGCGCGATCATGCTCTCCTGGTCACCCGTCCAGCGGGTCTGGACGAGCGCGGCCCGGACGATCTGCGACATGGTTACCTCCGCAACTCCGCGGCCCGGCCGTGCGGTCGGGCCCGCGGTCTGAGGGTTGACGGGGCGGGTCTCGCCTGCGGGTCCGCTCGGGAAACCGCAGGGTCTACGTGCGTAGAAAGCGATCTGTAGACGGTAGGCCCGGCCTCGGTGGCCTGACAATACGTCGGTGGAAACGCGTCTGGGGTGATCTTGTTGCGCGGACACGCGGATGGTCCCGGGTGGGATGAAAAGCTGATCTACCCCACGCGTCGCCTTCTTACTCGTTCGAGTGAAACCGGACACCCCGGGTGCGCAATCGGCGATGGTGGGGTAAGACCCGCGTGGACATCGCGGTGGATCACTACGGATCGTCAGTCATCGGTGGTTTCCTACGAGTTCAGCGTCCCGGTCACGGGGGATCGGGGCGGCCAAGCGGGGGGTGACGATGGTGGTGGCGGATTCCGCGACGGAAACGGCGGCGGCGAAGGAAGCGGCGGAGGCGACGGGTACGGCAGGTGGCGCGGCGGGCGGAGGCCCGGCGGCGCGGCCGCCCGCCCTGCCCGCCTGGGCCGGCCTGCTGCTCGCCCTCG
>NZ_LFVW01000423.1:0-7872 GCF_001182915.1 Kitasatospora sp. MY 5-36 | reverse complement strand
ATCACGTGCGCGTTGGTGCCGCTGATCCCGAACGAGGAGACGCCGCCGCGCCGGGGCTCCCCGGTCTCCGGCCAGGGCCGGGCCCGGTCGAGCAGGGCCACCGAGCCGGCCGTCCAGTCCACGTGCGGGGACGGCTCGTCGGCGTGCAGCGTGGCGGGCAGCGCGCCCCGCCGGAGCGCCTGGACCATCTTGATCACGCCGCCGACGCCCGCCGCGGCCTGCGCGTGCCCGATGTTGGACTTGAGGGACCCGAGCCACAGCGGCCGCTCCCGGCCCTGCCCGTACGCGGCCAGCAGGGCGTTGGCCTCGATCGGGTCGCCCAGGGCGGTGCCGGTCCCGTGCGCCTCCACGGCGTCGACCTGCCGCGGCGCGAGCCCGGCGTCGGCGAGCGCGTCCTCGATCACGCGCTGCTGGGCGACCCCGCTGGGCGCGGACAGCCCGTTGGAGGCGCCGTCGGAGTTGACGGCGCTGCCGGCCACGACCGCCAGCACCGGGTGGCCGTGGCGGCGGGCGTCCGAGAGCCGCTCGACCACGACCATGCCCGCGCCCTCGCCCCAGCCGGTGCCGTCCGCCCCGGCGGAGAACGCCTTGCAGCGGCCGTCGGCGGCCAGCACCCGCTGGCGGGACAACTCCACGAACATGCCGGGCGTCGCCATGACGGTGACCCCGCCGGCCAGGGCGAGCGAGCACTCCCCGGCCCGGACCGACCGCACCGCCTGGTGCAGCGCGACCAGCGACGCCGAGCACGCGGTGTCCACCGTCAGCGCGGGCCCGTTCAGCCCGAGGACGTACGCGATCCGCCCGGAGACCACGCTCACGCTGGTGCCCGTCAGCAGGTGCCCCGCGACGCCGGGCCCGGCCGCCTCCATGCTCGGCCCGTAGCCGGAGTGCATCGCCCCGGCGAACACGCCGGTCCGGCTGCCCTTCAGCGCGGTGGGGTCGATCCCGGCCCGCTCCAGCGCCTCCCAGGCGACCTCCAGCAGGAGCCGCTGCTGCGGGTCCATGGCGAGGGCCTCGCGCGGGCTGATCCCGAAGAACTCGGCGTCGAAGTCCGGGACGTCCCGGACGAAGCCGCCCCGGCGGACGTAGGAGGTGCCGGCCCGGTCCGGGTCCGGGTGGTGGAGCGCCGCCAGGTCCCAGCCCCGGTCGTCGGGGAAGTCGCCGATGGCGTCGGTGCCGGCCTCGACCAGGTCCCACAGGTCCTCGGGCGAGCGCACCCCGCCGGGGAAGCGGCAGGCCATGCCGACGATGACCACGGGGTCGTCGGCCTCGTCGGCCTCGTCGTCGTTTTCGGTCTTGCCGTCGCTTTCGGCCTCCGGCTCGGCCTCGTCGTTCGCCCTCAGCGCGCCGATCGCGGCGGCGAGGGCGGCCGGGCTCGGGTGGTCGTACAGGACGGTGCTCTCCAGGTTCAGCCCCGTCGCGGCCGCCAGCCGGTCGCGCAGTTCGAGCGTCATGGCCGAGTCCAGGCCCATCTCGCGGAACGTCCGCCCGGGCCGGACGTCGGCGGCCGAGCCCGTGCCCAGCACGACGGCGGTCAGGCTCCGGACCAGCTCCAGGACCGACCGCCCGTCCAGGGCCGGAACCGGCGCCGGGGTCGACGCCGGCGTCTGCGTCCCCTCGTCCGCCCGCTCGCTCCCGGCGGCCCCCGGCATCCCGGACGGCCAGTAGGAGCGGCGCTGGAACGGGTACGTCGGCAGGTCGGCGAGCGGCACCGAGGCGGGCAGCAGCGCGGACCAGTCGACCGGGACGCCCCGGACGAAGGCCTCGGCCGCCGCCGTGAGGAACCGCCGGCGGCCGCCGTGGCCGCGCCGGAGCGTGCTCAGCGCGGCGCCGTCCCCGCCGTGTAGGTCGATCGCCTGCCGGACGCCCATCGCCAGCACCGGGTGCGGGCTGATCTCCAGGAAGGTCGAGTGGCCCGCGTCCAGCAGGCGCTCGACGACCGGCCCGAACCGGACCGGCTCGCGCAGGTTGCGGAACCAGTACCCGGGGCCCAGCTCGGCGGTGTCGACCGGTCCGGCGGTGACGGTCGAGTGGAACGGCACGTCGGTGGAGCGCGGGGCGATCCCGGCGAACGCGGCGAGCAGGCCGTCCCGCAGCTCCTCGACGGCCGCGCTGTGCGAGGCGTAGTCGATCGGGATCCGCCGGGTGCGCACCCGCTGCCCGTAGTGGGCGGCCAGTGCGTCGAGCGCGGCCGCCGGCCCCGCCACCACCGTGTGCGCCGGGCCGTTGACCGCCGCGACCGACAGCCCGGGGCCGCCGGCCGCCGCGCGGTCGACTCCCGCGAGCTCGAGCGCCACGAGGTCCCGCTCCACCCGCTCGGCCGGGAGGTCCACCGACAACAGGCCGCCACCGCCCGCGATCCGGTTCAGCACCCGGCTGCGCAGGGCCACGATCCGCGCACCGTCCCGGAGCGACAGGGCGCCCACGGCGGTGGCGGCGGCGATCTCGCCCTGCGAGTGCCCCACCACGGCGGCCGGCTCCACCCCGGCCGAGCGCCACAGCGCGGCCAGCGACACCATCACCGCCCACAGCGCGGGCTGGACCACCTCGTCGCCCTCCAGCGGCGGCGCGCCGGGGACCCCGCGCAGGACATCGGCCAACGACCAGTCCACGTACGGGCGGAGGGCCTCGGCGCACTCGTCGATCCGCTCGGCGAAGAACGGGGAGGTCTCGATCAGCTCCGCCGCCATTCCCGTCCACTGCGAGCCCTGGCCGGGGAAGACGAAGACCGGCCGCACCGGCGGCCCCTCGTGCCGGCCCTCCACCACGGCCGCCGACGGCCGCCCGGCCGCCCGGTCCGCGAGTTCGGCGAGGAAGCCGTCCCGGTCGTCCGCGACGACCACGCAGCGGTGCTCGAACGCGGTGCGGGTGACGGCCAGCGACCGGCCCACCGAGGCCGCCCCGAGCGCCGGACGCGCCGCCACATGGGCGCGCAGCCGTTCGGCCTGGTCGCGCAGCGCGGGCTCGTCCCGCCCGGACAGGACCCAGGGCAGCGCCCCGGCCTCCTCCTTCTCCTCGGGCGCTGCTTCCACGCCCGGCCAATCCGACAGGATCACATGACAGTTGGTGCCGCCGATCCCGAACGAGCTGACTCCGGCGACCAGTTGACCGTGCGGCGAGGGCCAGGCCCCGGCCTCGGTGTTCACCCGCAGCCGCAGCTCGTCGAGCGGAACCCGCTCGCCGGGCCCGACGTGGTTCAGGCTGGGCACGAGCTCGCGCTCGGCGAGGCACAGGACGGTCTTGATGAACCCGGCGATCCCCGCCGCGCCCTCCAGATGGCCGATGTTCGTCTTCACCGACCCGACCAGCAGCGGATCGCCCTCGCCGCGCACCGAGCCCAGCGCCGCACCGAGCGCCGCGGCCTCGACCGGGTCGCCGGCCCGCGTCCCCGAACCGTGCAGCTCGACGTACTGGACCTCGCCCGGCTCGACGCCCGCGTCGACACAGGCCTCCAGGAGCACCCGCTCCTGCGACGCCCGGCCCGGGGTCGGCAGCGTCTGCGTCGCGCCGTCGTTGTTCAGGGCGCTGCCGCGGATGACGGCGTGGATGCGGTCGCCGTCCCGGACGGCGGCCTCCAGCAGCTTGAGCACCACCACCCCGCCGCCCTCGCCCCGGACGTAGCCGTTGGCGCGGGCGTCGAAGGTGAAGCAGCGCCCGTCCGGCGACAGCGTTCCGGCCCGCTCCAACGCCCGGGTGCTCTCCGGCGCGAGGACCAGGCTCACCCCGCCGGCCAGCGCCAGCTCGGACTCGCCGCTGCGCAGGCTCGCGCACGCCAGGTGCACGGCGGCCAGCGAGGACGACTGGCCGGTGTCCACCACCAGGCTCGGACCGTGCAGGCCCAGCGTGTACGAGATCCGGTTGGCGGTCACCCCGCGCTGCAGCCCGGTCAGGGTGTGCCCGGTCACCGCGTCGGGGCCCAGCCCGTGCAGCAGCGTCGCGTAGTCGTCCGCGATCACCCCCAGGAACACGCCCGTCCGGCTGCCCTCCAGGGCGCCCGGCAGGGTCCTGGCGTCCTCCAGCGCCTCCCACGCCAGTTCGAGGGCCAGCCGCTGCTGCGGGTCCATCGCCACGGCCTCACGCCGTGAGATGCCGAAGAACTCGGGGTCGAATCCGTCCACCCCGTCCAGGAACCCCCCGCGCGCCGGGCCCCGGCCGCCCCGCCGCCCGACCACCGCGTCACCACCGCCGCGCAGCAGCCGCCAGAACGCCTCCGGCCCGTCCGCCTGCGGAAAGCGGCAGCCGACCCCGACCACCGCGACCGCGCGCGCCGGGAGCTCACGCCCGCCACGACAACCAGCACTGTCCATCATCGATGCCCCCCGCAGTGAGAATCAGACGGCCGACCACCGGAAGGCCCCGACGGACCACCGGGTCGTCGCCCCGGGTCCGCCCTTGAACCGGCGAGTTCGGTCGCGGGAGATCCCGGCCGCCACCTCGACGCCGATGCCCGCCCCACGAGGATGCGCCCGCCCGCACACCACCGGAACCCGTCCCGGGGGTTCATGATCGTGCGTTGCTGAACCCCGAAGGGGCCCGCACATACCCGACATACCGGGCACCTCGCGGCGAGCCGCCCGGAGGGCCGCCCGAAGCGTCCGAGCCACGACCATCCACGGGCGGACACCCGCGGACCACCACTCCGGCACGCTCCGGGTCGGGCCCGGACCGTGCCGCAACAGCGCCGGGGGCGGCGACCCGACGACCGCGCAGGACCGGGTCACGGCCTCGGAGGAGGCCACAACGGCCAAGTACTGCACAGGGGTTGAGGAACATCCAGGCCGGATCGCGACTGGTGCGCGACTGACAGGCCGGCGCCGAGGCGACCGGCCCGCTCGCGCCGGGGGGCCGGTCGGCACACCCGGCGGTTCAGTCCTGGAGGGAGGCGAGCCAGGCGGTCAGCAGACGGTTGACCTCCTCGGGGCGCTCCTGCTGGATCCAGTGCCCGCAGCCGTCCAGGATGTGGGTGGAGTCCAGACCGGGGAGGGTGGTCGGGTAGGCGTCGATCGCGTCGGCCATCCAGGTCGTGGAAGCGTCCAGGGCACCGCCGATGAACAGGGACGGCTGCCTGATCGGGGCTCCGGCGTACTGGGCGAGGTCCTCCCAGTCGCGGTCCATGGTGCGGTAGCGGTTGAGGGCCCCGGTCATGCCGGTGCGCTCGAACTCCCCGGCGTACACGTCGAGATCGTCCTCGGTCAGCCAGGCGGGCAGCCTGCCGCCGGGGAAGCGGTCGCGCAGCCGGCCGCCGGCGCGGGCCACGAAGTGCGGGTCGGGCTCGCCCCGGGCGGGCATGGTGTCGGCGGACATGGCCGCGTAGAAGCCCGCGAGCCAGCCCCGGAGGTCGGGCTCCATCTCCGCTTCGGCCCGGCCGGGCTCCTGGAAGTACGAGACGTAGAACTCCTGGTCGCCGCCCATCCGCGCGAAGACGTCGGTGGGGCGGGGGCCGCCGGGCGGCGCGTAGGGGACGCTCAGCAGTGCGACGGCGCGGAAGACCTCGGGGTGGAGCAGGGCGGAGGCCGCCGCGATGTTGGAGCCCCAGTCGTGCCCGACGACCACCGCCCTCTCCTCGCCCAGGGCGCGTACCAGGGCGACGTTGTCCTCCACCAGGTCGAGCATCCGGTAGGCGTCCGTCGCGGCCGGCTTGGAGGAGCGGCCGTAGCCGCGTACGTCGAGCGCCACGGCCCGGTACCCCGCCGCCGCGAGGGCCGGGAGTTGGCGGCGCCAGGAGTACCAGGACTCGGGGAAGCCGTGGACGAGCAGGACCAGTGGTCCGGTGCCCTGCTCAACCAGGTGCAGGCGCCCGGCGGGTGCCTCGATGGTGCGGTGGCGCAGGTCGGTGGACGGCGCGGGCTGGTGCATCGCTTCTCCTCGGTTCACGGGCGGCCGCGGGTACCCGCCGATCATGCGGCGCGGCGGCAGCGCGACGCGAAAACCCTTGCCATCGTGGCAAACTGGCAGGACAGGGCGGTGAAGGCGGCACGGCCGCAGGGAGCGGGGCGACGGTGACGGACGACGGCACAGCCGACACGCTGGCGGCCATGGGCCCCCGGCTGCGGACCGCGCGCGAGCGGCACGGCGCCACACTCACCGGCGTCAGCCGCGCGACCGGCATCTCGCTGAGCACGCTGTCGCGGATCGAGACCGGCCGGCGCAAGCCGACCCTGGAAGTGCTGCTGCAACTCGCGAAGGCGTACGGCGTCTCCCTGGACGAGCTGGCCGGCACCGCACCCGCGGCGGCGACCGGACCGCGCGCCCCGGTGCCGCCTCGCTCCGGCGGCGACAAGGCGGTGCTACCGCTGACCCGCTACGTCGGGGGCCTGCACGCCCACAAGCACGTCCTCCCCGCCGTCGACGCACCCCCGGCGCGGCCGCGGCAGGTCTCCCACGACGGATACGAATGGCTGTGCGTCCTGTACGGACGGCTGTGGCTGGCACTCGGCGAGCAGGACCTCGTCCTGAGCGCCGGGGACGTAGCCGAGTTCGACACCCGCACCGCCCACGGAGTCGCGAACGCCGGCCCCGGCGGACCGGTCGAATACCTGATCATGTTCGGACCGCAGGGAGAGCGCCTACGACCGCGCACCCCAACCCCCGACCGCGGCGCCCGGTAATCCGGAGCACAGCGCCCGGACCCCGCAACGGTGCCTGCGGCATCACGCCCCGGCGACATCCGGACCACGCAGTGGCCGCAGGCCGCCGGGCCGGTCGGGGAGCCGGAAGGAGCACCGGCCGAGCAGGTTGATGCGGTTCCGCACGAACGGTGAGAGCCGAACCACGCCCTCGTCACGGACGTCGAAAGCAGTCCAATCCGTCATGGCGCTCGTCCGCGAGACCATCGCCTCGCTGACCGACACTCAGGAGAAAAGTCCGTGAAGTACACCGAAGTCGAACAGAAGTTCAAGCTCCTCAGCGACCCCCAGGAGCTGAAGGACCAGCTCATCGCCCGGGGCGGCAAGGCCGGCCGGCCGACCCGCCAGGTCGACCACTACTACAACGCCCCCCACAAGGACTTCCTCTCCGGAGACGTGATCTCCGAGTGGCTCCGGATCCGTATCGAGGACGGCATCTCCTCCCTGAACTTCAAGCGGTGGTACCCACTGGAGGAGAAGATCAAGACCCACTGCGGCGAGTTCGAGAGCACCGTCTCCGACGCCACGGCCGTCCAGCACATCCTGGACTCCCTCGACTTCACCAAGCTCACCACGGTCGACAAGACTCGCGAAGAGTGGTTCATCGACAGCATCGCCGTCGCCTTTGACAGTGTGGGCGACCTCGGAGACTTCATCGAGTTCGAGTACAAGGGTGAGGCCGAAACCGTTGAGGAGGCCACCGAGAAGATCGAATCCTTCATCGCCGGCCTCGACATCAAGCTCGGCGACCGCATCCACGCCGGCTACCCCCATCTCACCCTCGGGCTGGCCTGACGAACGGGCGCACGACCGTACCGATATACCTGCACCGGACCCTTTGGCGCCGTGCGGATGTTGCGGTGTTCTGCTCTTTACCTCCGCTTGGTGAGGCTTTTTTCGCGGTGTGCTCCAGGCCTGCCTGGAGCACGCCGCAACCGCACTTCCAGGCCTTTGCACGCTCCTGCGAAACCTCTCTGCGGGCCACGTTGCCTCCGTGCTTGCGGCATTTCTCCGGCGCGCTCCGGGCTGGGCCCGGAGCGCGCCGGAACGTTTCTGCTGGCTTTGCGCCGCTCCTCCTCCCACCACCCCCCTTCTACTTTCCATGCCCCCACGTTGATTGGTGGAAGGAGGAGAGCGCGGGGGTCAGGTGGGCGGGGCCCGCGGGGCGCCCGGGGTCCGCTCCGGGTGGGCGTGGGGTGCGGGGCCGTGCCCGTCGGCCCCACCGGTTCCGCCGGCGCCGCCGGGC
>NZ_LFVW01000422.1:0-2283 GCF_001182915.1 Kitasatospora sp. MY 5-36 | reverse complement strand
CGGGTTGGGGGTGGACGGCCGCGCCGAGGGGGGCCGGTGAGTCGCCCGTCACCGCGATGGCCCCCTCCCGATCGGGGCGCAGAACGGTGGCGCCGAGTGCGCGCAGGTGGTCGACCGTCTTCGGGGACGGGTGACCGTACGGGTTGCCCTCACCGCAGGAGACGAGGGCCAGCCGGGGCCGCAGCGCACCGGCCAAGTCCCAGTCCTGGTGGGCCGATCCATGGTGCGCCACCTTCACGACGTCGACCTTCCCCAGTCGGCCCAGCAGGGCCGACTGGGCCTGCGGTTCGAGATCTCCGAGCAGTGCCATCCGTAGTCCTCCTGTCAGTGACACCATCAATGCGACGCTTGCGTTGTTCGGTCCGGGCGCCTCGGCAGCCGCACCGGGGACGGGCCACACCACGTCCCAGGCCAACTCCGCCCCGACGGAGCGCCGTTCACCCCGACCCGCTCTCAGTAGCGGCAGGCCGGCCCCGGCGGCCCAGCCCGTCACCCGGGCCGCCTCGCCCGGCGGGTCGTCCAGCGTGGTGCCCTCGACGGCGCCGACCCGGCGGCCCCGCAACACCCCCGGCACGCCCTCGACGTGGTCGGCATGGAAATGCGTCAGCAGGAGTAAGGGGACGGTCGTGACGCCGAGGTCGCGCAGGCATCGGTCGGCGGCGTTCGGGTCCGGCCCGGCGTCGATCACCACCGCGCTGTCCGGCTCCCCCGTCGCCAGGGCCAGCATGTCCCCCTGCCCGATGTCGCACATCACCAGTCGCCACCCCGGCGGCGGCCAGCCGGTGGCGATCCGGATGAGCTGCGGCGGGCGGAGCAGCACGGCCAGCAGAACCAGCATCAGCACTGCCGTCACCAGCGCCCGCGCCCAGCGCCGCCGGGCGGGCACCGGCACCGGACTGCCCGGCTCCCGCCGTCGGGGCAGCAGGAGCGGCGCCGCCCAGCAAGCCGCCAGGACGGCCAGCGCGACCGTCGCCGTACCGAACCACCCGCCGGGCCAGGTCAGTTGGCCACCTGGTACCTCGGCGCCGCGCCGTGCGACCAGGGCCAGCCAGCCGGCCGGCAGCCCGGCCGGTTCCGCAAGCAGGCGGGCCAGGGCCGGAAGGAGCGGCTGAAGGGCGAGCACCCCGAAGCCGAGCAGCGTCGCCGGGGCCACTGCCAGCTCTGCCAGCAGGTTGCAGGGGATGCCGACCAGGCTGATGTGCCCGGACAGCACCACCGTCACCGGCGCGCACAGCGCCTGGGCGGCCGCCGTCGCGGCGAACGCGCCTGCCAGGTGGTGCGGCCAGCGGCGGGCCCGCAGGGCTTCGGCCCAGTGCGGCCCCAGGACGAGCAGCCCGGCGGTGGCGAGCACGGAGAGCAAGAAGCCGAACGAGCGCGCCAGGAACGGGTCCAGCAGGACCAGCACCAGGACGGCCCCGGCGAGCGCGGGCACGGCCTTGCGGGGACGGCCGGTGGCCAGGGCCAGCATGCCGATCAGTCCCGTCCCGGCCGCCCGCAGCACGCTGGGCTCGGGCCGGCAGACGGTGACGAAGGCCAGCGTCAGAGCCGTGCCGAGCAGCGCGCCGGTGCGCAGTGACAGCCCCAGCACCGCGGCCAGCCCGCGCCGTTCCGGGGTGCCGGCCTGCCCGGGTGCTCCCAGCAGCGCACCGAGGACGATCGCCAGGTTGGCCCCGCTGACCGCCACCAGGTGAACCAGGTCGGTGGCCCGGAAGGCGTCGTCGAGGTCGTCGGGCAGTCGCGAGGTGTCGCCGACGACCAACCCCGGGAGCAGCCCGCGCGCATCCGCAGGAAGTCCGTCGGTGGCCGTGCGGAGGCCTTCACGGAGGCGCCCGGCGATCCGCTGCGGCAGGCTCGGCGGCGCCAGCTGCCGGGGCGCCCCGTGGACCACCAGCAGCGCGGCGGACTCGGTGTCGTGCCCCTCCCCCGCCGGCCGTACCTCGGCCTCCACGGCCAGCCGCTGGGACGGGAGCAGCCGCTGCCAGGGCTCGCCCTCCGCCCCTCGGGCCATGACGGTCACCGGCGTACGCGTGCGGGTGCTCCGCCCGTCCGGGAGCGGGGTGACACGGTCGGCCACCGCGTCCACGGTCAGGAGCGTCTGCCCGCCGACGGTGCCGCCCCGGGAGGTGTGGACCTTCGGGTCCCCCGCGACGGTCAGCTCCACCTCCACCACCGGGGCGGGCTCGCCCGGCGCTCGCGGACCGGCGGCCGCGGACGCACGGGCGAGCTCCGGCAGCGGCCCCCGGTGCAGGTCGGCGGTGTGCAGCGGGGTGGCGATCGCGGCCG
>NZ_LFVW01000421.1:0-10201 GCF_001182915.1 Kitasatospora sp. MY 5-36 | reverse complement strand
TGCTCGGCGACCCGCCGGTGCTGCTCTTCGACGAGCCGCTCAACGGGCTGGACCCGGAGGGCGTGCTCTGGGTGCGCGGACTGTTCCGCCGGCTCGCCGCCGAGGGGCGGACGGTCTTCGTCTCCAGCCACATGATGGCCGAGATGGAGCACACCGCCGACCGGCTGGTGGTGATCGGGCGCGGCCGGCTGATCGCGGACGAGAGCCTCGCCGAGTTCTCGGCCCGCAACGCGGTCTCCTCGGTGGCCGTCCGGGGGCCCGAACTCGCCTCGCTGGCCGGGGTCCTGCGCGCGGAGGGGGCCGAAGTACGGCTGACGGAGCCGGGGTTCGGGACCGTCACCGGGATGCCGGCCGAACGGATCGGCGAACTCGCGCTGCGGCACGGCGTGGTGCTGCACGAGCTGGCCGCCCGGACGTCGTCGTTGGAGTCGGCGTTCATGTCCCTGACCGCCGACAGCGTCGAGTACCTGGCAGGAGAAGCCCGATGAGCAGCATGGCCCTTGATTCCACCGGTTCCGGCGGTTCCACCGGTTCCGTCGCCGAGCCGGCCCCCCGGTTCCTCGACCTGCTCGCCGCCGAGTGGATCAAACTGCGCTCGCTGCGCTCCACCTACTGGGTGCTGGCGCTGGCCTCGCTGGTGGCGATCGCGGTCAACGTGAACGCCGTCCACACCGACCTGACGTACATCGACCACCCGCCCGCGCCGATGCCCGGGCGCTCGCCGTACACCTACGACCCGCTGTTCCACGGCCTCGGCAGCATCGCGAACGACCTGATGGCGGTCGCGGCCGGCAGCCTCGGGGCGATCACCGTCTTCGGCGAGTACACCACCGGCCTGATCCGCACCACCTTCGCCGCCGTCCCGGACCGGCGCGGCGTGATCGCGGCCAAGGTGCTGCTGATCGGCGGGATCACCGCGCTCGCCGGGCTCGTCGTCTCGGCGGTCTCCTTCCTCACCATCAACGCGATGCTGGCCTCCCGGCACGTCGGGCTCTCCATCACCGACGAGGGCTGCCTGCGGGCCGTGCTCGCCTACGCGGCGATCGTGCCGGTCTGCGCGCTGATCGGGATGGCGCTGGGCGCGCTGCTGCGGCACGCCACCGCCTCGATCGTGTCGCTGGTGATGCTGATGTTCATCCTGCCGATGATGTTCGGCGGGGACCGCTACCAGTGGCTGAAGGAGATCGGCACCCATCTGCCGCTGGCCACCGTGCAGCGGCTCACCATCACACCGAACTCCAGGACCACGATGGGGAAGTACGCGCCGAGCGTGCTGGACTCGTGGATCACCATGGGGGTGTGGGGCGCGGTGGCGGTGGCGGTGACGGTGGTCGTGGTGCGGCGGCGGGACGTGTGAGGTATCGGGGTGCCCCAGGCCTCTGGTCGCCCCGGGGCGTCGGGTCACCCCAGGCCGAGGCGCCGCGCCGTCGCGGCGGGCAGCGGGTACGGGCGCTCGGGCGGCAGCAGCCGCTGCGCCTTCGCCGCCTGCCCGCCGCGGACCAGCGCGGCGATCCGCTGCACCTGCGGGGTGAGGTCGGTGAGCCCGACGACCCACTCCTCGGCGTAGCGGCGGACCAGCGACCGGCCGACGCCCACCTGGATGCTGTAGTGGTTCAGCGCCGCCCCGCGCAGCGACCGCTCCGGGTCCCACTGCACGTGGACCTCGGCGCGGGCCACCTCGTCCGGGTGCGCGGTGGTCAGGACGGCGCGGGCGAGCGCCTCCTCCCAGCCCTCCCGGGTGATCCGGACCGCCAGCACCCTGGTCTGGCCGGGCTTCTGCGCCCAGTTGCTGCGGTGCATCAGCCAGCGGAACGAGGGCTTGATCCACGTCATCCGGTGGAAGCCGAACGGCGCCGTGAACCGGCCCGCCGCCAGCGCCGCGTCGGCGATCGCCGACGGGTAGGCCTGGTAGAGCACGATCGTCCGCCCGTCGTGGTCGGCCCGGATCTCGCGCAGAGCGGTCATCCCGCGCCACCCCCTTCCGCCCCGGCACGCTGCCCGCCCGGCCACGCTGCCAGCACCGACGGCACGGCGCAACGGGATTAGGGCACGCCAACGGGCGCGGCGCTACGGCCCCCGGGGTCAGGCCGCGGCGGCGCCCGCCTTGGTGCGGAAGGCGCCGAGGGTGGCCGCCGGGACGCCGCAGGAGGGGAGGAAGGAGGCGGCGCCGCCGTGGTGGGTGCGGACGCGGTCGAGGAAGACGGACATGGCCTCGGCCGGGGCCTCCAGGAGGGGCGCGGGGATGGTCAGGTTGCGGCCCCGGGAGTCGGTGACGCGGGAGGTGGTGCGGTCGTTGAGGGCGGTGCGGTGGCGTTCGGCGAGGCCCGCGAAGATCTGCGGGAGGGCGTCGGCGGTGCGGGTGTAGTCGGCGACGATGTGCTCGGCGGGGACGCCGAGGAGGTCCAGCAGGAGGGCGGTCAGCAGGCCGGTGCGGTCCTTGCCGGCGGCGCAGTGCAGCAGGACGGCGCCGGGGCGGACGGTGGCGTCGACGGCGGCGGCCACCGCGTCGGGCGCGGACTCGGCCAGCAGGACGTAGAAGTCGCCCAGGTCGGCGGCGGTGGCCATGGTGCCCATCCGCGCGGTGAGGGCGTCGGTGGCGGGGTTCACCGGGGCGGCGACGACGGATATCCCGGCGGCCTCGGCGGCGGCCCAGTCGGCGGGGTCGGTCTCGCGCGGGTCGCGCAGGTCCACGATGGTGCGGATGTCGCAGCCGCGCAGCTGGGCGACGGTGGCCTCGTCGGCGGCCGGGAACGGCTGGGCGGAGCGGTACAGCACACCGGGGCGGACCCGCCGGCCCTCGGGGTCGCCGAGGGCGGCGGCGTCGCGGAAGTTGACCAGGGACATGCGGGAGGCCTTTCGGTGGGGCCGCACCCGGGAGGAGACGGGGAGATCCGGAGGCGGAGACATCTAGACGTCTAGATGTGTAACCCCTCGGGGGGCCGCCGGGCAAGCCTCGGTGGCGCGGGTCTCGCCGACGCGGGCCTCGATCGGTACATCCTTCTATCCCACGCCCATCGCCCGCCCACGGCGACCCGGGGGCCGCGGTGTCCCGTATGGCACGGCGCCCGGGCGGCCCGAGCGGTGACGAGGGGCACAGGCGGCACGGGCGGCCCGAGCGGCGCAGGCGGCACGAGCGACGCAGGCAGGCCGGGCGGCCCGGGCGGGCTCCGTAGGATCGGGCCCGTGGCGACGAACCCCCCGGACACCCCGAGCTCCCCGAACACCCCGGTGTACCGCCGCCTGGCCCGCCGGCTCCAGGAGCGCGTCGACGCCGGCGCCTACCCGCCCGGCACCCGGTTGCCCAGCGAGCCCGAGCTGAGCGCCGAGTTCGGCGTGAACCGGCTGACCGTACGGCAGGCGGTGGCGGAGCTGGAGCGGGCCGCCGTGGTGGAGATCCGCCGGGGCGTGGGCACCTTCGTCCGCCCGCCCGCCGTCCGGGTGTCGATCGCCGTGGACCCGCGCAGCCAGCGCTTCGACCTCGGCAGCGTGCCCACCGCGCTGCCGAACGACGAGTCCACCGACGGCGAGTTCGTGGTGGCCGCCCCGCCCGTCACCGGCTCGGCGCAGGACGCGGAGGCGGCCCGCCAGCTGAGCCGCACTCCCGCGGAGCTGTCCCGGGTGGACTCGGTGATCCGGCTGGGCGGGCGGGCCCGGGCGGCGTGCAGCTACTGGGTGCCGTTCGGCCCGCTGCCCGCCGAGCTGGTCCGGCCGGGCCGCCCCGGGAACCTGGTGCCGGACCTGGCGCGGGCCGCCGGGGTGGAGCTGGAGTACGACTGGCGGGCCTTCGGCGCCGTCGGCGCGGACCTCGCGGACGCCGAGCTGCTGGGCGTCCCGCCGGGCACCGCGCTGCTGGTGCGCGAAGGGGTCAGCTGCACCCCGGACGGCGCTCCGGCGCTGTACGTACGGCGGCGGATCGACGGCAGCAGCGCCCGCTTCGTCCTGCACTTCCGGGACCGGTAGCGGGGGCCGCCGCGGCGGGCGGCAGCGTCCGGTGGCGGGGGCCTCCTCGGCTGGTGGCAGGGGCCGCCGCGCCCGTTCCCGGCCGGAGCGCCCCTGATAAATTCAGCGCCGAAATACCGGGCCGCACGGGGGTTGGCAGGACAGGGTGACCGAGGAGATCGACTACGACATACCGACCGAGCTGGCCGAGGTCTACCTCGTGCTGCTCGCCGACGTCTCCCGCACCGGCCGGCTGCTGCGCCGCGAGGAGCTGGAGCGCCTGCGAAGGCTCGGCGAGCACTGCGCCGAGGCCGGGCACGGGCTGCGCGAGGTGGTCGCACACTGCCTGGCCGCGGCCCGGCGGGCCTGGCAGACCCTGCCCGGGACGACCTCCGCGAGCAGCGTCACCGAACTGCGCCGGACCGGCGACGCGGTACTGGCCGCCACCGACGCCGCGCTGGCCGCGCTGGGCGAGGGCCACGAGCGGGCCCAGCGCCTGGCCGTCCGCCAGGAGGAGGCCGCCCGGCGGGAGTTCATCGACGACCTGCTGTTCGGCCGCAGCGACCTCGGACTGCTCGCCGAGCGCGCGGAGCGGTTCGGGCTGCGGCTGGCGGGCGCGTACACGGTGGCGGTCGCGGTCGGCGACGAGCCGTTCGCGGACGTCCATCCGCTGGTGCACCGGGTGGAGCGGGAGCTGGCCGGGCGGTTCGGCGAGCGGGACGTGCTGCTGGCCAGCAAGGACGGCCGGCTGGTGTGCATCGCCCCGGACTCCGAGCGGGCCGTGCTGGAGGCCTTCGCCGAGCTGACGCTGCGCCCGGGGAGCGGCCGCGGCTACCAGCCGGTCCGGCGGGTGGCCACCGGCCGCCGGCACTCGGGGCCGAGCGGGGTGCTGCGCAGCTACGAGGAGGCGCTGGACGCCCTGGACTACGCGCAGCGGCTGGGCCTGCCCGCCCGGCAGCTGCGGGCCGAGGAGCTGCTGGTCTTCCCGGTGCTGATGCGCGACCGGTCGGCCATGGCCGACCTGGTGCGCACCGTGCTCGGCCCGCTGACCGAGGCGCGCGGCGGCGCCCGTCCGCTGCTGGACACCATCGCGGTGCAGGCGGAGGCCGCGTACGTGAACGCGGAGGCGGCGCGCCGACTGGGCCTGAGCGTGCGCACCCTGGGCTACCGGCTGGAGCGGATCAAGGCGCTCACCGGGTACGACCCGGCGGACGCGCTCCAGCGTTTCACCCTGGAGACGGCGGCCATGGGGGCGCGGCTGCTGAACTGGCCGGAACAACCGCTGTAGTGCGTGGGACTACCGCTGTAGTGCTCGGAACAACCGTTGTAGTGCGCGGAACTACCGCTGCGGTGCGCGGCGTTACCGCCGTGGTGCGCTGGACTACCGCCGTAGTGCGCGGCACGACGGCCGTAGTCCCCGCCGCCCAGGGAAGGGCCGCCGCGGTCCCGCCGCGCGAAACCCGCGCGGCGCCGCTGCGACCGTCCGGCGCCCGTCCTGTTGCCTGGTTGTTGCAGTGTCACGCGGGCCGCGTGTACCAGGGTGTCAAGAGGGCGTAAAGATTGCCGGATCCTGGCAATGTGCGACGGGCCCCGGCGCTGTCATGATCTCCCCGGTGCCGAAGCGCGGCGCCGGTGGAGAGGCGGGGGAGGGTGGCCGGGATGGGGGGATTCTTCGCGGCCGCGCTGGCCTTTCCGACGGCGCTGTTCAGCTTCGCGCTGGTGGTGGTGGTCGGGTACTGGTTGCTGATGCTGTTCGGCGGCCTCGTTCCCGGCGCCGTGCACGGGGGGCACGACGCCGGGCACCACATGGACGTCGGGCACGCTGGGCACCACCTCGGTGCCGAGCACGGGGGGCACGTCGGACACGGGGGGCACGGTGCCGGGGGGCACGGTGCCGACGGGGGACCCGACCGGCCCGGGGAGGGCCACCACACGGGCGTGCTGGACGCGCTGGGACTGGGCGGGGTGCCCGTGACGGTGGCGGTGTCGCTGCTGGTCGCGCTCGCCTGGTTCGTCAGCCTGGCCGGCACCGTCCTCACCTCGGGGGCGCCGGCGCGCGGCGGCGTGTTCGTCGTCGCGCTGGCCGCCTCCTGGGCGGGCACCCGGGTGCTCGTCCGGCCGCTGTCGCGGCTGTTCCCGCAGGACCGGCCGGCCACCCGGGGGGACTTCGTCGGCCGGGTCTGCGTGATCCGGACCGGCCGGGTGACGGCCGACTTCGGGCAGGCCGAGGTCACCGCGGAGGACGGCTCCACCGCGACCGTCCAGGTCCGCACGGCGGAGCCCGAACCGGGCCTGACGGCCGGGCGGACCGCCCTGATCTTCGACTACGACGCCGTGGGCGAGCACTTCCTGGTGGCGCCCTTCGAGCCGCCGTCCACCGGCGTCTGATCCCCGGCCTCCCGTTCCCCGGCCGGCCCTCCGCCACCGCACGTCCCTTTCGCACCACCTCTTCCCATCGACTCCTCGCACCACCTCTTCGCTCCAACTCGCCATCTCGTCAAAGGACTCCGTGATGGACACCATCGCCGTGGGTTTCGGCGTGCTCGTCGCCGTCGTGCTGCTCATCCTGCTCGCCATGCTGCTGTTCGTGGGCCGCCTGTTCCAGAAGGTCGAGCAGGGCAAGGCACTGATCGTCTCCCGGACGAAGAAGGTGGACGTGACCTTCACCGGCGCGATCGTCCTCCCGGTGCTCCACAAGGCGGAGTTGATGGACATCACCGCCAAGACGGTGGAGATCCACCGGGCCGGCCGGGACGGTCTGATCTGCCGGGACAACATCCGCGCGGACATCCGGATCTCGTTCTTCGTCCGGGTCAACAAGACCGTCGAGGACGTCATCAAGGTCGCGCAGTCGATCGGCACCGCCCGGGCCAGCGATCCGCAGGCGATCCAGGAGTTCTTCGCCGTCAAGTTCGCCGAGGCGCTCAAGACCGTCGGCAAGCAGCTGGACTTCACCGACCTGTACACCCACCGGCACGAGTTCCGGGACCAGATCATCGCGGTCATCGGCACCGACCTCAACGGCTACACCCTTGAGGACGCGGCGATCGACCACCTGGAACAGACCCCGATGAACCAGCTGGACGCCGACAACATCCTGGACGCCCAGGGCATCCGCAAGATCACCGAGCTGACCGCGATCGAGCACGTGCGCACCAACGAGTACCAGCGCACCGAGGAGAAGGAGATCACCCGGCAGAACGTGGACGCCCGGGAGGCCGTCCTGGAGCTGGAGCGCCGGCAGGCCGACGCCGAGATCCGCCAGCGCCGCGAGATCGAGACCCTGCGGGCCAAGGAGGACGCGGTGATCGCCCGGGTGCAGGAGGAGGAGCGGCTCAACGCCCAGACCGCCTTCCTGCGCACCGAGGAGCTGCTCGGGGTGCAGCGGGAGAACCAGGCCCGCGAGGTCGCGGTGGCGCAGAAGAACCGCGAGCGGGTGATCGCGGTGGAGAACGAGCGGATCGAGAAGGACCGCCTGCTGGAGGTCGTCGGCCGCGAGCGGGAGACCCAGCTCGCCACGATCGCCAAGGAGAAGGAGCTCGAGTCCGCCAAGCGCGAGGTCGCCGACGTGGTCCGCGAGCGGGTCGCGGTGGACCGCACCGTCGCCGAGCAGGAGGAGGCCGTCAAGACCCTGCGCGCCACCGAGGAGGCCGAGCGCGTCCGCAAGGCCGTCGTGATCCAGGCCGAGGCCGAGGCGCAGGAGAAGCTCGTCAAGGACATCAAGGCCGCGGAGGCCGCCGAGCAGGCCGCCACCCACAAGGCCCGCGAGGCGCTGGTGCTGGCCGAGGCCCGGCAGCAGGCCGCCGAGCTGGACGCGGCCGCCAAGATCCGGATGGCCGAGGGCGTCCGGGCGGAGGCCGCGGCCGAGGGCCTGGCCCGGGTCCAGGTCCGCGAGCAGGAGGCCGCGGCGGTGGAGAAGGTCGGCCGCGCCGAGGCCGTCGTCCAGGCGGAGAAGGCCAAGGCCGCCGCGCTGGAGATCGGCGGCCGGCTGAAGGCCGAGGCCGAGGGCCTGACCGAGAAGGCCGCGGCGATGGCCAAGCTGGACGAGGCCTCGCGCGGGCACGAGGAGTACCGGCTGCGGCTGGCCGCCGAGAAGGACGTCCGGCTGGCCGGGCTGGACACCCAGCGGCAGATCGCCGAGGCCCAGGCGGCGCTGGTCGCGGCCGGGCTGGAGAAGGCGAAGATCGACATCGTCGGCGGGGACTCGGTGTTCTTCGACCGGCTGGTGCAGTCGGTGTCGGCCGGCAAGAGCGTGGACGCCTTCGTCGCCCACTCGCAGACCGCGCAGACCCTGGCCGGGCCCTGGCTGGACGGGCGGGCGAGCTTCACGGACGACCTCACCCGGGTGCTCTCCTCGGTCTCCACGGCCGACGTGCAGAACCTGACGGTGTCCGCCCTGCTGATGAAGCTGATCGGCTCGGGGGCCGGCGACCAGGCCGGTCAGCTGCGCCAACTGCTGGAGTCGGCACGGAAGCTGGGCGTCGCGGAGACCCCGATCGGGGCGCTGGCCGGCGGGCTCGCCTCGGCCAACGGCTCCAAGTGATCCGCTGAGCGGGCACGCCGACCGCGCCCGCAGCCCCCACAGCGCCGACCGATTCAACCGCAGCAACCGAGTCAACTGAGGAACGTGACCGTGACCGTGGACGCCCTCGACGCCCGGCTCGACGCCGGCACCTACGAGGTCCTGCGCGACCGGCTCGCCCGAGCCGCCGCCGAACTCGCCGACCGGGCCCAGGCGTTGAACGCCCGCCGGGTCGCCGAGTTCGGCGGCGGGGAGCTGCGGCTGGCCGGCACCGGACGGCTCACCACCGACCGGGCCTGCCTGCCGCAGGACCTCACCGCCGCCGGCGGGCTGCTGCTGCTCGCCACCCGTCCGACCGAATCCGCCGACGGCGCCGGGGACTTCACCGACGTCCTCGGCCTGCACCACCCCGACCTCTCCCCCGCGCCCGCCGAGGGCACCCTGCTGGACGACCCGCGGCTGCGCCAGGACCTCGCCGACCTGCGGCGCTACTTCCGCGACGCCCGGCTGGAGCGGCTGCGCGCGGTGGACGGCCGGCTGCTCGCCGTCTTCCGCACCGGCCCGACCGCCGCCGACGTCCGGGTGCTGCGCTGGCGCCTGGACGACGGCCTCGCCGACGACGCCCAGCCGTCCTACCTGGACGGGCGCGGCGAACGCGACCACACCCCGGCCGACGGGCAGCAGCTGCCCTGGACCGCCCTCACCCGGGACGACCAGCTGCCCGCCGGCCCCGGCCGCCCGCCCCGCGCCGACCTGGCCGGCGAACTGCTCGTCGGCGTCGACGGCGGCCGGCTGACCATCACCGCCCCGGACGGCCGGGAGCTGCACCGCGAGCCGCTGGCCGAGGCCCTGCAGACCCTCGCAGACGCCCGGATCGCCCACGCCCGGCTCGGCACCCTGCTGCTGGTGCGCGTGCGCCCGTACCAGGAGGAGACCGAGCGGCACCTGGTGGTGCACCTGCCCACCGGCACCGTCACCCGGATCGACGCGCTCGGCCAGGCCTGCCTGCGGCTGCCCGCCGACCAGGGCGTGGCCTTCCCCGGCGGCTGCCACCTGGTGGACGGCACCGTGCGCACCTTCGACCAGCCGGTCGACGGCCTGCGCTACGAGCGCACCCTCCTCTCGCCCAACGGCGAGGACGTGCTGTACGAGTTCCGCTCCCCCGCCGACGGCCGCGCCCTGCTCCAGCCGTACAACAGCGTCCGCCAGGAGGCCGCCGCCCCGCTGCCCTGCCAGGGCTACGCTCTGCTCGCCGACGGCACCCTGATCGCGCTGCGCCCGGCCGAGGACGGGCCGACCCGGCTGCACCCCGTCCAGCTCTGGCAGACCCCGTTCACCAGCGAGCGCTTCGCCGCCGAACAGCCTTCCGGCAGCGGGCCGTTGGCCCGGATCGGCAACGCCGACCTGGTCCGCGGCCTGGCCGACTGCCTGGCCCTGGCCCGGCTGGCCGCGGCCGGCGCCGGCACCCCGGCCGGCCACCAGGCCGTCCTCGCCGCCTGCACCCGCACCGCCGACCGGCACCACTGGCTCGGCCAGGACGGCCTCGGCGACCTCGCCGCGCCGCTCGCCGAGATCCGCGACACCGCCCGGCAGGTCGTCGCCGAGTACGAGGCCGTCGCCCAGCTCACCGCGCACGCCGCCCGGCAGACCGACGAGGCCGCCGAGCACGTCGAGGGCCTGCTGCGCACCGCCCGCGGCGAGACCCTGGCCGACGCCGCCGAGTGGGTCGACCGGCTGGCC
>NZ_LFVW01000420.1:0-10242 GCF_001182915.1 Kitasatospora sp. MY 5-36 | reverse complement strand
CGCGCGGTGCCCGCGTACTGCGCCCGGCGGGCCGGCTGCCCGGTGCTCACCGTCCCGGCCCCCGAGCTGCTGCACGACCTGGAGGCCCTGCACCGCCGCACCCGCTGGCACCTGCCGGTCGGGCCCGCGCCCGAACTCCTCGCGGCGGAGCGGTAGTCCGCGGTGCGGATGTACTCGGCCCGCCCCGGCGGCACCCGCTACCACCCCGTGCTGGAGCGGCTGTCGGCCGGCACCGCGGGCAGCGTGGCGCTGCTCGCGGGCGGCGGAGTGGCGCTGGTGCTCGGCGTCCTCGGCGAACTGCACTCGGGCCCGCTGCCGTACGTCGGCTACCTGGCGCTGTGCGCCCTGGTCGGCCGCCGCTCCCGGCCGGCGGCCGCGCCGCTGATCGGCCTGGCCGCCTGGCTCTGCCGCAACGCCTTCGCCGAACACCACCACGGCGAACTCGGCTGGGCGGGACCGTGGGTGGAGGCCGGGCACTACGCGGTGTTCACCGCCGCCGCCCTGCTGGCGGCCCTGCCCGCCGCCCTCCCGCGCCGCTCGGTGCGGGTGGCGCTGCTGCGCCCGGACCGCCCGGTCTGAGGCGCGGCCCGTGAACGGTCCGCCCGTACGGACGGACCGCGCCGAGGAACCGGGGCTCCGGCCGGTATCCGGAGCCCCCCGGTGAACCGGTGGGGACAGGTGGCCGGGCGCGCGGAGCGGTCGACGGTTCGGACAGCGGGCCCACCCGTACGGACGGGCCCGCCGCGACCGCCCCGCGCGCCCCGGTCACAGGCGCGTCCCGGTCGGAGACACGGGGACGCGTGGGGGCGCGCGGGGGACGCGCGCCTACAGCGTGAGCATCGTGCGGTGCGCCACGGTGGTGTCCTGCAAGGGTTTGAGCGCGAGCCGGACCAGGGCCAGGGCGTTGTCGTCCCCGGCGATCCGGTTGGCGCTCAACTCGCCGCAGGACAGGCACTGGTGGATGATCATCCACTCGCCGTCGGCGCGGACCGACAGGCTCAGCACCGTCATCCGGCCGCCGCAGCCGGCCGCCCGGTCGCCGGGTGTCCGGCCGTCGACATGACGGCTGGCCAGGCAGTTCGGACAGTGGTTGCGGTGGGCGGTGCCGGGGGCGTCCAGTGGGACGTCCAGCCGGCAGTCCACGCAGCGGAAGGCGTGCGCCCGGTGCCCGCCCTGCCCGTGCAGGACGTCCTTGTACCGCTGCGGGCGGCGGTCCCGCCGACCCCCGCCGCCGGTGTTCTTGCGTCGTGGCATGGTTCGGTCCTCCCTCTTCCGGGCGCGCTTCAGAGGGTGCCGAACGCTTCGAGCGGGAACGGCGGTTGGGCGAGCGGACGGACGGCCATCCGCATCAGGACGAGCTGGTTGTCGTCCGTGCAGACCGGGGTGGACGTCAGCTCGTCGCAGCGCACGCACCGGTGGACGACCGTCCAGTCGCCGGTGCGCAGCACGGCGATGGCGATCGGCGACATCCGGCCCAGGCAGTCGCTCGGCCCGCCCTCGACGTGGTCGAGGACGTGCTGCGAGTGCAGGCAGGACGGGCAGTGGTTGCGCCGCGTGCCGTCGGCGGCGTAGGTGGAGACGGTCAGACCGCACCAGGCGCAGGCGAAGGTGGAGGTCTTCAGAACGGGGGGAGTGCTGGAGGTGCTGGACACCCGGGGTGCTCCTTGCTGGGGGGGTTCGTGCAGTGGCAGCAAGAGCAGGCCGAGCGGCCTCGACTGGTCGTCAGGCGAGCTCGTCAGACGGTGGTCGTCGGACGGTGGCGAGGCGCACTCGGCGCGATCCGGGACATCAAGACACCCTCTCCGGTCGGGCGGCAGCCCGGGTCGATCGGTACGGAACGGCGTCAGCCTAATCACGCCGGTCGCCCGGGCGCCAACGGTTTTCTCCCCGCTCCGGCCCTCGTCGCGGCGCCGGACATAAGGGCGCGCACGATGTCGGTATGGAGGTGACCAGGATGCCGTCGGCGCTCGGTCCCGGCCCCGGCCCTGCCGATGGTCCAGGCTCCCGGTCAGTCGTCGGCGGGCAGCTCCGCCGGGACGGCGAGCACGTCGACCAGGGCCTCGCCGCGCAGGACGGTGAGCGGGAGCGGGCGGCCGATCGCGTCGGCCAGCATCAGGTGCTGGAGGGCCTGGGCGCTGCCCATCGGCTCGCCGGCGGCGGTGAGCAGCAGGTCGCCCTCGTGCAGCCCGGCGCGGTCGGCGGGCGCGCCGGGCACCACCTCGACGATCCGCAGGCCGGTGCGCTGCCCGGTGCGGTGGCGCAGGGCGGGCGGCAGGGGCGCGGGCACCCCGGCGAGGCCGAGGTAGGCGCGGCGGATCCGGCCGTCGGCGAGCAGCGCGGCGACGATCCGGCGGCTGGTGGCGTCGATCGGGACGGCCAGGCCGAGCCCGTTCCCAGCCACCGCCGTGGTGATGCCTACCACCTCGCCGTCCGCGGTGGCCAGCGCGCCGCCGGAGTTGCCCGGGTTGAGCGCGGCGTCGGTCTGGATCACGTTGTCGATGACCCGCACCGCGCTGCCGGAGCGGGCCGGGATCGAGCGGCCGAGCGCGCTGACCACGCCCGCCGTGACCGACCCGGCCAGGCCCAGCGGGTTGCCGACGGCCACGACCAGCTGCCCGACCCGCAGGCCGGTCGCCTCGCCGAGCGTCACCGGCGACGGGGTGGGCCCGTCGGCGCGCAGCACGGCCAGGTCGGAGAGCGGGTCGGCGCCGATGGTGTGGAAGGGGGAGGTGGTGCCGTCGGCGAAGGCCAGCGTCCCGGCGTCGGCGTGGCCGACCACATGGGCGTTGGTGAGCAGGAACCCGTCCTCGGTGAAGACCACCGCCGAGCCGAGCGCGGTGCTGAACCAGCCGCCCCGGCCGCGCCGGGGCACCTGGAGCGCGGCGACCCGCGGGGTCAGCGCGGCGGCGACGGAGGTGACGACCCGGGAGTAGGCGTCCAGCGGCGCCTGCGCCTCGGGGACCGGGCCCGGCCCGGGGAGCGTGTCGGCCATGGTGCTCACCCCTCTCGCGGGCGCGGTTCTCACGATGGCACCAGATGGCAACAACGGTGGGGCGCCCGGTCTTCCGGGCCTGCAGCCGGCGCCGTCCTGACGCTTTCTTGACGTGCGGAAAAGGCCCAAGAGAAGGAAAAGCGAGCGTATAGTCCGAGTAAAGCCGCAGTCGTGGGAGGGCCGATGGAAACGACCGTGCCGGAGCCGGACCGGCGGGACTCGCCGGTCTCACCGAACTCGTTGAACCCACCGGAATTACCGGATTCGCCGGTCTCGGCGGGCGACCCGGCCGCGCCGGGTGTCCTCGACCCGCTGCTGCGCCCCACCCGGGAGGCGCTGCTGGCCCGCCGCGCCCACCCGGCCCCGCGCTGGAAGCGCCTGCTGCAGCCGGGCCCGTCCGGTCCGGCGGCCTGGATCCGGCCGGAGGCCGACGCCCAGGCCGAGCGCCTCGGACGCCGTACGCCCGGCACCGAGCACGTCCTGCTCGCCCTGCTGGCCGTGCACGAGGTGGCCCGCCACGAGCCGCGGCCGGTGGAGGAGGACGGCGCCGGCGAACTGCTCGCCGGTCTCGGCCTCGACTACGCCCGGGCGCACGCCGCGCTCGACTCCGGCGAGGTGACGCTGCCCGCCGACCCTCGCTCGGTGGAGGCCTACCTGGCCGACGTCGCAGGTCAGGGCGCTGATCGGTTGCTCCGGGCGTTGTTGGAGGAGGACACCCGGGCCCGACGCCTGGTCGACGCCCTGCGGGGCTGAGGGCTACGCGCCTGGGGCCCGCGTGGCCGCGACAAGCCGAGAAGCCGAGAAGAAGGGACACCCCGATGCACGTCACCCTCGCCGAGGAGCTGATGCTGCTCTCGCTGGACGACGAGTCCGGCGTGGCGAAGGACGCCGCCACCGCCGCCTGGGCCGCCGCGGGCGGCATCCTGGCCGAGCTGGTGCTGGCCGAGCGGGTCGCGATCGAGGAAGGCCGGCTCACCGTCACCGACCGCACCCCGACCGGCGAACCGCTGGTGGACGGCCGGCTGGCCCGCCTCGACGAGTGGGCCGCCGGACGCCGCTCCGGCAAGGCCAAGGCGGCCGACTGGCTGACCAGGGACCGGTCGACGGTGGTCGCCGACACCGTCGCGCGGCTGTGCGAGCGCGGCCTGGTGGTCGAGGAGCGCCGCCGCGCGCTGGGCATCTTCCCGGTCCGCCGCTACCCGGAGGCGGACGGCGGCGCGGAGCGCGAACTGCGCGCGCGGCTGGCCGCGGTGGTGCTGGACGGCGCCGAACCGGACCTGCGCACCGCCGCCCTGGTGGCCCTGCTGCACGGCTCCCGGCTGCACGGGCTGGCCTTCCCCGAGCTGCCCCGCAAGCAGGTCGAGCCGCGCTTCGCCGAGATCGCCGCCGGTGACGGGGCGGCCGATTCCGTCCGCGAGGCGATCCGGGCCGTGCAGCTCACGATGGCCGCCGTCACCATCGCGACCACCGTGGCGGCGACCACCGCGGCCACCATGTGAGTGCGTCGGGCGGGTCGGGCGCGGCCCGCCCGCCCGCGTGCGCCGTACCGCTCAGAGCACCGCGGCGCCGAGGGTGATCGAGCCGAGCACCACCAGCACCCCGAGCGCGAGGAACCCGTACTCCAGCCCCGCGCGCTCCCGCCCGTCCACCAGCACCTGCCGCGGGTCCGCCGGGTCGTAGCGGACCGGGACGAAGCCGCCGTCCGGCAGCGGGTGGCGGGCGGTGGAGGGGACGGGGGAGAAGACCTCGACCACCCGGCCGTCCTCGGTCTCGAACTGGAGCAGCGGGCGCGGCGGCAGCGCGCGGTCCTCCGGCGCCGCGGCGCGCTCGCGCACCAGCGCCCGTACGGGGACGCCGACCCGGCGCAGCCGTCGCAGTTCGCGCAGGCCGACCACCCCGGCGAGGTAGGCGACCACGCTGCCCAGCGCACCGAACACCACCACGGCGAACCCGGCCGTACCGCCGCCCATCGCCGCCTCCCTGTCCGACCTGTCCGACCCGTCCGACCTTGACCGACCCTGTCCGGGGCTCCCCCAGGGCTCCAGTATCGCGCGGGGAGGCACTCTTGACGCCTCGGAATGGTCCAGTCCACTCTGGGCGACGGCATGTTCCTGTCGCCACCGGCCCCGTCCTCCGGCCGGCCCCGACCACCGCAAGGAGCACCGTCCGTGACCAGGCGCCCCGTTCTCCTCGCCGCGCTCACCGTCCTCACCCTCGGCAGCGCCGCCCCCGCGGCCGTGGCCAGCGACTCCGCCGCCCCAGCGGCCGTGGTCAAGGTCGGCACCGCCAAGCAGCTCCAGAGCGCGCTCGCCGCCGCCGCGCCCGGCCAGACCATCCAGCTCGCCGACGGTACCTACACCGGCACCTTCAAGGCCACCACCCCCGGCACCGCCGCCGCCCGGATCACCCTCACCGGCTCGGCGAAGGCCGTCCTCACCACCCCCACCGGCGGCGGCTACGGCCTCCACCTCGACGGCGCGAGCTACTGGACCGTCCAGGGGCTGACCGTCACCGGGGCCCAGAAGGGCATCATGGCCGACTCCGCCGACTACGTCGTCCTCGACGACGTGACGGTCCACCACACCACCATGGAGGGCGTGCACTTCCGCAACTCCAGCGCCCACGGCACGCTGCGCGGCTCGCGCATCCACGACACCGGCCTCAGCCGGGACGGCATGGGCGAGGGCGTCTACGTCGGCACCGCCAACACCCTGACCGACCACAGCGACTATGTGCGGATCACCGGGAACACCTTCGGCCCGAACATCGGCGCCGAGAACGTCGACCTCAAGGAGGGCACCGTCGGCGGCCTCGTCTCCGGCAACACCTTCGACGGCGACGGCCTCACCGGGCGCAACTACGACGACTCCTGGGTCGACGTGAAGGGCAACGGCTACGTCATCGAGAACAACACCGGCCGGCGCACCACCGACGACGGCTACCAGGTCCACAGCGTCCGGCCGGGCTGGGGCTGCGGCACCGTCTTCCGGGGCAACCGCTCCGACCTCACCGGCGCCACCGGCCCGGACCGCTACGCGATCGACGTGACCGACTACGACGCGGCGACCTGCACGGTGACGATCGGCGCGGGCAACACCGTCACCGGGGGCCGGGGGCTGGTGAACCCCGGCATCCCGGTGGGCTGAGGCCGGACCCTACAGGTCCCCGAGCGGCACCTTCGGGTCGGCCAGCGCCTTGGTGTCCACCACCCGCCCCGAGCGCACCAGTTCGCGGATCGGGTCGGTGACGTCCCAGACGTTGACGTTCATCCCCGCGAGCACCCGGCCGCCGGAGAGCCAGAACGCGATGAACTCGCGGGTGGCCGGGTCGCCGCGGAACACCACCCGGTCGTAGCCGTCGGGTTCGACGTAGCCGACGTACTCCATGCCGAGGTCGTACTGATCCGTGAAGAAGTAGGGAACCCGGTCGTACACCGCGTCCGGCTGCCCGAGCAGCGCGCGGGCGGCGGTCTGCGGCTGGTTGAGCGCGTTGGCCCAGTGCTCGACCCGGACGTGCCTGCCGAACAGCGGGTGGTAGGCGTTGGCGACATCGCCGGCCGCGTACACGTCCGGGTCCGAGGTGCGCAGGTGCTGGTCGGTCTTGATCCCGTTGTCGACCTCCAGCCCGGCCGCCTCGGCGAGGCCGGTGGCGGGGGCGATGCCGATGCCGACGACCACCGCGTCGGCCGCCACCGTCGTGCCGTCGGCGAGCTTCACGCCGGTCACCGAGCCGCCCTCGCCGGTCAGTTCGGCCACCTTCACGCCGAGGCGCAGGTCCACCCCGTGCTCCCGGTGCAGGTCGGCGAAGACCTGGGCGACCTCCCGGCCGAGCACCCGCAGCAGCGGCAGCTCCAGCGCCTCCAGCACCGTCACCTCGGCGCCCGCCTCGCGGGCCGCGGCCGCCACCTCCAGCCCGATCCAGCCCGCGCCGATCACCGCGATCCGGGCCCCGGGCCGCAGCGCCGCCCTGATCCGGTCGCTGTCCTCGACCCGGCGCAGGTAGAGCACCCCGTCCTGGTCCGCGCCGGGCACCGGCAGTCGGCGCGGCACCGAGCCGGTGGTCAGCAGCAGCTTGGCGTACTCGATCCGGCCGTCGTCGGCGAGCGTCACGGTGTGCCCGGCTGGGTCGATCTCGGCCACCGCCGTGCCCAGCCGCAGCGTGACGTCGTGCTCCGCGTACCACTGCGGCGGGTGGACGTAGATCTTCTCCCGGGGCGTCTTGCCCTGCAGGTAGCCCTTGGACAACGGCGGCCGCTCGTACGGGCGCTCGTGCTCCTCGCCGATCAGGACGATGCCGCCCCGGTACCCGGCCTCGCGCAGCGCCTCGGCCGCCTTCGCGCCGCCCAGGGACGCCCCGACGACGACGATCGGGCGCTGCCGCCCGCCGCCCGCTCCGGTGGTCCCGGTGTCCGTGCCCGCCATGCTCGACTCCTCGTTCTCCGGCCGTGGTCGGGGTCAGCCTGCCGCCGTCCGGGTGGTCTGTCGAGACCGCGCCTGGCGCGCCGCGCCGCGCTCGCCCGTACGAGTGAACGCGGGCGTCGCGAGGGTCCCGTGCGGGCCTCAGGCCGTCATCGCCTCCCTGACCAGCGCGGTGTCGGTGAACTGCTCGAAGCGCACGATCCGGCCGCCGCGCACGGTGAAGTGGTGGGCGACCCGCACCGCGAGCGGTTTTCCGGTGGCCCTGTGGACGGCCGTGTAGCGGGCCAGGACCACGACGTCCTCGCCGTCCACCACGTAGCTGTCGTCGTGCGCCGTCCAGTCGTCCCAGTCGGCGGCCAGCCGCTCCATCACGTTGGTGGTGACGCCCTTCGGAGTGCGGTAGGTGCCGCCCAGCGGGAAGCCGGCCATCTCGGTCCACTCCACGTCCTCGGCCAGGGTGGCGCGCAGCGCGGCCAGGTCGCCCCGGGCGGAGGCCAGGTACTGGCGGCGCACCACGTCGGCGGGGGACTGCGACTCCGCGAAGGAGGCGACGTCCCGGGGGATCTCGATCACCGTCCGCTCACCCCCACGCCATCTCGCCCATGACGACCTTGGTGCCGATGTCCACCGCGATCCGCAGCCCCAGCGTCGGGAAGCGCCGCTCCAGCGCCTCCTTGGCGGCGGCCGCGTCCGCGGCCCGGCCGATCTCGGTCTCGAAGGCGCGCAGGTAGGCCCGGGTGTGGTCGACGGCGTTCAGGTCCGTGGGCGCGCCGGCGATCCGGTGGCCGGCCGCCACCCAGGTCGGGTGGAGCGCCTCGATGCCGTCCAACAGGTCGATCCAGGCGGCCCGTTGGGCGGAGGTCGGGGTGTCGGCCGTCCACACGTGCAGCCCCTCGAAGAGCAGCACCCCGCCCAGTACGGCCCGGTGGTGGTGCTGCCAGAGGTAGTGCCGGTCCGGCAGGTGGAAGTCGGCGCCGCGCAGCTCGAAGCGGTGGCCCTCGAAGACCAGCTCGTCCCCGTGCAGCACCTCGGGCCGCACCAGCCGGGTGGGCAGCTCGGGGCCCAGGTGGGCCCAGGCGCGCAGCTTGGACTCGTACGTCTCCTGGATGTGCTCGACGGTCGTGGCGGTGGCCAGGAAGCGGGCCCGCGGGAAGGCGTCCTGGACCTCCTGGGCGCCGAAGTAGAAGTCCGGGTCGCCGTGGCTGACGAAGACCGTGGTCAGCTCCTTGCCGCTCGCCCTGATCCGTTCCACCAGCCGGCGCCCGTCGGAGCGGGTGAACCCGGCGTCCACCAGCAGCGCGTCCTGCGGGCCGGTGACCAGGACGGAGGTCTTGTTGAGCGAGCTGTCGGGGCTGTCGATGATCTCGAAGTCGAGTGCGCTCATGCTTCTTTCGTCCTTCCTCGGGCCGGTCACGCCTCGCGGTCAGCATCACCGGTCCGCGGCCCGTCCGCATCCGGAAGGCCTAGGGCCTGTCTTCAAACTCCCGGCGTCGCCCCGCAGACGCGAGTTTGAAGACAGGCCCTAGCCGCGGGTCCAGAGCGTGAGGTCGCTGCTGGTGGCCACCGCGAGGGTCCGGCCGGTCGGGGAGAAGCCGGCCGCGCGGAAGGTGGACCAGGAGGAGTCGAGGACCAGCCACCAGCTCTCGCCGTGCTCGCCCTGCCACGGCCCCCGGCCGCTGGCGAGCAGCACCCGGTGGTGCGGCCACTCCGGCGCGACCACCTCGATGTGCCAGCCCCCGTCGGCGGCGGTGTGCAGCCCGCCGCCCCACGTCCCCGCCACCGGGATGCGCACGTCCGCGACCTGGCCGAGGCCGGGGCAGGCGAGGTCCTGGCCGTCCGGGTCCTCGGCGGGCTCGTGGTCGCGGGCCAGCTTGAGGCCGGTCACCGCGTCGAACAGGCCGTGGCCGCTGTGCGAGACCGTCAGCACCAAGTCGTGCCCGCTCTCCGGGTGGACGGCGAAGCCGATGCCGAGCAGCCCGCCGACCGCGATCATCCCCCGGCCGACGGGCCGCCACGGCTCCGGCGGAGCGGTCACCCCGGCGGCCATGATCCGGTCGCGGAGGTGCTGCTGGTGCGGGGTGAGAGCCATGGGGCCGATCATCCCACCGGGGTCGGGGCCACGGCCTTCACCGCGGACCCAGCCGCAGCACCGCCAGCGCCCCCAGCGCCGTGGCGGCGGCGAGCGACGCCCACAGCGCCCCCGGTCCGGCGGCCAGCAGCGCCGTCAGCACGGCCGGCGCGGCCGCCCGCCCCACCCCCGAGGACAGCTCCCAGCGCGCCAGCGCCCGGCCGAGCAGGTGAGGCGGGGCGACGGACGCCACCAGCGCCGTCCCCGAGCCGGTGTAGAGGATCTCGCCCAGCGTGTACAGCACCGAGACCGCCGCGATGCCCGCCGCCCCCGGCACGCCGCCCAGCGAGCCGACCGCCCAGAAGGCCAGGTAGGACACCGCCAGCAGCGCCCCCGAGGCCGCCAGCACGGTGTGCCGCGAACGGTCCGCCAGCTTCAGCACCAGCGCCAGCTGCAGGGCGATCACCAGCACCGTGTTGCCGACGAAGACGCCCGAGGACCAGGTCGGCGAGGCGTGCAGGTGCAGCACCAGCAGCGCGGGCAGCGCCACCTCCAGCACGTCGAAGCAGAACGCGTACGGCACGTTGGCGAGGCTCAACAGGGTGATCCGGCGCAGCGGCTCCGCCCGCTCCCGGGTGTCCGCCGGCCGCTCCTGCCGCGGGGCCCGCACCCGCAGCGAGCCCACCAGGGCGGCCGCGAGCAGGCAGGCCGCGCCCGTCACCCCGGCCAGCAGCCGGATCACACCCGTCCCGCCGCTCACCGCC
>NZ_LFVW01000419.1:0-10271 GCF_001182915.1 Kitasatospora sp. MY 5-36 | reverse complement strand
CGGCCCCGGGCGGGGCACATCCGCCCGGGGCCGCGCCGCCGGCTCAGCGCAGCGCGGCCGTCGCCTCGCGCAGCAGGCCCGCCACGATGCCGACCCCGTCACGGGTGAGCACCGACTCCGGGTGGAACTGGAGCCCCGCGAAGCCGTGCCCGCGCAGCGCGTGCACGTCGCCGGTGGCGGCGTCCCGGGAGACCTCGACGCCCTCGCCGAGGAGCCGCGCCGCGTCGGCCTCCGAGCAGCGCGCGGTGAAGGTGTTGTAGAAGCCGACCGTGCGCTTGGCGCCGAACAGGTCGATGCGCTCCTGCGCCCCCTGGTACGGGACGGCCTTGCGGCCCAGCGGGAGCCCGAGTTCGGCGGCCAGCAGCTGGTGGCTCAGGCAGACCGCGAGCAGCGGCGAGGTGCGGGCGCCGGAGCGGACGGCGGCCAGCGCGTCCGCGACGATCGGCCGCAGCAGCACCATCTTGGGGTCGTCGGCGAGCGCCGGGTCGCCCGGGCCGGGGCCGAGCACCAGCGCGCCCCGGTGCGCCGCGACCCGCTCGCGCAGCCCCGGCTCGTCGTAGCGGGCCACCGCCACCCGGTGGCCGAGCGAGCCGAGCAGGTGGGAGAGCATCGAGGTGAAGGTGTCCTCGCCGTCCACGACCAGGGTCGGCTCGGCCTCGGTGATCTCGGCCGGCTGCTGCATCCGCAGCCAGAACGGCGCGAGGTCGGCCCGGCGGGAGTCCAGGGCGGCCTGCACCCGGTGGTCGTCGGCGAGCCGGGGCCCGGTCGGGTGGGGCAGCCGGGTGGGCGCGGGCCGGGCGCCGATCGCGGTGAGCACCCCGGCGGCCTTGGCGTGGGTCTCGGCGACCTCGGACTCCGGGACGGAGTGGCGCACCAGGGTGGCGCCGACCCGGACGACCAGTCGGCCGGTGGCCGGGTCGATGTCGGCGGTGCGGATGCAGATCGGCGAGTCCAGCAGCTGCCCGCCGCTGGCGGCGCGGCCGATCAGGGCGAGCGCGCCGGAGTAGTAGCCGCGTCCGGTGGGCTCGTAGCGCTTGATCACCCGGGTGGCGTTCTCGACCGGGCTGCCGGTGACGGTGGCCGCGAACATCGTCTCGCGGAGCACGTCGCGGACGTCCAGCGAGGTGCGCCCGCGCAGCTCGTACTCGGTGTGGGCGAGGTGGGCCATCTCCTTGAGCCGGGGCCCGAGCACCTGGCCGCCGAGGTCGCCGACCGTGCACATCATCTTGAGCTCCTCGTCCACGACCATGGTGAGCTCCTCCAACTCCTTGGGGTCGTGCAGGAACTGGAGCAGCGAGTCGAGGTCGGAGCCGCCGGCCGGGTAGCGGTAGGTGCCGGAGATCGGGTTCATCACGACGGTGCCGCCGCTCTGCCGGACGTGCACCTCGGGGGAGGCGCCGACCAGGACCCGGTCGCCGGTGTGCACCAGGAAGGTCCAGTACGCGCCGCGCTCCTGCTCCAGCAGCCGCCGGAAGAGCGTCAGCGCGAGCTCGGGGGAGAAGTCCTCCATCGTCGCGTGGAAGTCGCGCCGGATGACGAAGTTGGCGCCCTCGCCGTTCCCGATCTCGTCCTGGATCACCCGGCGGACGATCGCGGCGTACGCGTCGTCGTCCACATCGAACCCGCCACCGGCAAGTGAGACCGGCAACTTCGGTAGGGCGTAGGTGAATTCGGCCAACGGCAGGGCGTGCTGCTCGGTCACCGAGAGGGCCTGGAGCGGGGTGTCGTCGTCGTGCGCCTCGAAGCCGCGCTCGCGGATCTGGCGGTACGGGACGAGCGCGAGCAGGTCGTGCACCGGGCCGCCGCCGGCCGGTGGGCCGCTGCGTACGGGCAGGTCGGCGAGGTGCTCGTAGCTGTCGACGGTGCCCAGCAGCACCTCGACGGTGTCCGGGCTGAGCCGGGGCGTGCGACGGTGCAGCAGGGCGAACGCGGGGGCATCGGGGCCGGTGAGACGGGCGAGCAGGTCGACAGCGGTGGTCACGGGAACGGCTTCCTTCCGGGTGGACTGGTGAGAGGCGGTGCAAGGTCCGCTCCCGGAGGGCCGTCTGCTCAGACGCCGACGGCCGCCCCGAGGGGCGGCCGTCGTGTTCGTCTAGGAACGCGCCAGTTGTGGGCCACCCTGGGGGGAGGCCCACCACCAGGAGTGGCTGTGGGGCGCGTGCATGGTTCGAGACTAGCGGATGCGTCGGGGCGGGTGAGGGGCATCACGTCTTTGTCCGAGATGTGTCTCATTCCTCGGGCAATAGGCACGAGTCACTCCTGCCACCCCGTAGCCTTGGCGGTGTGACCGCTACGACTGAGACATCGAGGGCTGCCCACTCCTGGCAGTCCCTGCCCGCGGCGCAGCAGCCTGAATGGCCGGACCAAGAGGCTCTGCGCAAGACCCTTGCCGAGCTCGCGTCCTATCCGCCGCTCGTCTTCGCCGGCGAGTGCGACCAGCTGCGCGCCCGGCTCGGAGCCGTGGCGCGCGGGGAGGCCTTCCTCCTCCAGGGCGGTGACTGTGCCGAGGCCTTCGACGGCGTTTCGGCGGAGCACATCCGCAACAAGCTGAAGACGCTGCTCCAGATGGCCGCCGTACTGACGTACGCGGCCTCGGTGCCGGTGGTGAAGGTCGGCCGCATCGCCGGCCAGTACTCCAAGCCGCGCTCCAAGTCGACCGAGACCCGCGACGGCGTGACCCTGCCGGTCTACCGGGGCGACTCGGTGAACGGCTTCGAGTTCACCCCCGAGTCCCGCATCCCGAACCCCGAGCGCCTGAAGCGGATGTACAACGCGTCCGCCGCGACGCTCAACCTGGTGCGCGCCTTCACCACCGGTGGCTACGCGGACCTGCGCCAGGTGCACGCCTGGAACCAGGACTTCGTCCGCAACTCGCCGGCCGGCCAGCGCTACGAGCAGCTCGCCCGGGAGATCGACAACGCCCTGGCGTTCATGAGCGCCTGCGGCGTGGTGCCGGAGGAGTTCAAGGCGGTCGAGTTCTTCTCCTCGCACGAGGCGCTGGTCCTGGACTACGAGACCGCGCTGACCCGCGTGGACTCGCGCACCGGCGAGCTGTACGACGTCTCCGGCCACATGGTGTGGATCGGCGAGCGCACCCGGCAGCTGGACCACGCGCACATCGAGTTCGCCTCGAAGATCCGCAACCCGATCGGCGTCAAGCTCGGCCCGACCACCTCGGTCGACGACGCGCTCGCCCTGATCGAGAAGCTGGACCCGGAGCGCGAGCCCGGCCGCCTGACCTTCATCACCCGGATGGGCGCGGGCAAGATCCGCGAGCACCTGCCCACCCTGGTGGAGAAGGTCACCGCCTCCGGCGCCCGGCCGGTGTGGATCTGCGACCCGATGCACGGCAACACCTTCGAGGCCTCCAGCGGGCACAAGACCCGCCGCTTCGACGACGTCCTGGACGAGGTCAAGGGCTTCTTCGAGGTGCACCGCGCGCTCGGCACCCACCCGGGCGGCATCCACGTGGAGCTGACCGGCGACGACGTCACCGAGTGCGTCGGCGGCGGCGACGAGGTCCTGGTGGACGACCTGCACCAGCGCTACGAGACGGCCTGCGACCCGCGCCTCAACCGCAGCCAGTCGCTGGACCTGGCGTTCCTGGTGGCGGAGATGTACCGCGGCCAGTAGGCCCGGTGCCCGTCCGATGTGACGAAGGCCCCTCCGGATTCGGTGTCCCCGAGCCCGGAGGGGCTTTTTCGTACCCGTTTCGCCGGGTAAGGTAAGCCTCAGTGAACTAAGGCTGACCTTAGTCAAGATCCACTCCGCTTCACTCCCGGGAGAGACCGCGATGTACGTGTGCATGTGCCATGCGGTCACCGAGGACCAGGTGAAGAAGGCGATCGACGGCGGTGCCAACACCCCGCGCCAGATAGCGAAGGGCTGCCGGGCCGGCACCGACTGCGGGTCCTGCGTGCGGCGCATCCAGGCGCTGCTCGGCGAGCACGGCGCCCGCCCCTGCCCGACCGCCCGGCTGGCCGCAAAGCTCGGCCTCGCGGACCCGGAGGACCCGGCGGTGCCGTCGGCTCCGGCCCCGGAGGCCGCCCCGGTGGTCCCGCTGCGGGTGACCCGGGCGAACCGGGCGGCCTGACCGGGCCGGGCGGCCCGAGCGGGCCGTGGCCTCAGGACTCCGGCTGCTCGATCACCGTGGCGAGGTAGAGCGCCTCGCCGAGCTTCTCCAGCAGCTCCAGCTGGGTGTCGAGGTAGTCGATGTGGTGCTCCTCGTCGGCCAGGATGTCCTCGAAGATGTTCGCCGAGGTGACGTCGTTCTTGGCCCGCATCACCACGATCCCGCGCTTGAGCCGGTCGATCGCCTCGACCTCGATCTGGCGGTCCGCCTCGAACATCTCCTTGACCGTCTGGCCGATCCGGACGTGGAACAGCCGCTGGTAGTTGGGCAGCCCCTCCAGGAACAGGATCCGGTCGGTGAGCGTCTCGGCGTGCTTCATCTCGTCGAAGGACTCGTGCCGGGTGTACTTGGCGAGCTTCGTCCAGCCGAAGTTCTCCTGCATCTTGGCGTGCAGGAAGTACTGGTTGATCGCGGTCAGCTCGGCGGTGAGCTGCTCGTTGAGGAACTCGATGACCTCGGGATCGCCCTGCATGGTGATGCCTCCTGCACTCGTGCTGCCGTGTGTCCTGCGCTGAGTCCTGCGTGAAGTCCTGCGGTGGGTCCGGTACTGAGTCCTGCGCTGCGCATCCTGGCACCGCTTTGGGAGGAAATTCCAGTAAGTTCACACTCACTAGGACATGTGTCGGAATATCCGATTCATGGTGAAACGTGCTGGTGGGCGGCCGACCGCTGGGCCGTACGGGCAGGGGCGCGGATCCGCGCAAAGGGGCGCGCGCCGAGGCTCGTCCGCCGTCTGTCACCATGGATCCATGGGTCAGTCGAAACACGAACCGCTTCCGCCGTCTGACCCGAGGCTCCCCCCGGGACAGCGCGCGCAGCGCGGCTGGCCCGCCCTGCACTACGGGCCGGTGCCCCGCTTCAAGCCGCTGACCTGGGACCTCCAGGTGTTCGGCGCCACCGCCTCGGCGGAGAAGCACAGCTGGGACTTCGAGGCCTTCAGCGCCCTGCCGCGCAGCACCGTCGTCGGGGACCTGCACTGCGTGACCAAGTTCTCGGTGCTCGGCAACGAGTGGACGGGCGTGTCGGCCGCCGCCGTGCTCGACCTGGTGCCCCCGGCGCCGGGCGTCACCCACGTCATGGTCTGGGCCGAGTACGGCTACAGCGCCAACCTGCGCCTGGCCGACTTCGCCGACCCGCGCACGCTGCTCGCCACCCACCGCAACGGCGAGGCGCTCACCGCCGAACACGGCTTCCCGGTCCGGCTGGTGGTGCCGCGGCTGTACGCCTGGAAGGGCCCCAAGTGGGTGCGCGCGGTCGAGTACATGCGGGCCGACCGGCGCGGCTTCTGGGAGGAGCGCGGCTACCACAACCTCGCCGACCCCTGGGGCGAGCAGCGCTACTCCTACCAGGAGGAGCCCGGCGACGGGCCGCTGCGCTGAGCCCGCCCGGGGCCTAGAACAGCGAGAACTTGACCGTCACCACGCTGCGCTGCGGGCGCCGCTCGCCCGCCGCCGGGCTCTGGCCGGAGGAGGTGACCGCGCCGAACACGTCCCAGCCGCTGGTCTGCATGGTGAAGCCCGCGGCCTGGAGCGCCTTCTGCGCCTCGTCCTTGCCCATCCCGGTGACGTTCGGGACCGGCACCATGCCCTTGCTGACCACCAGCGACACCGCGCTGTTCTCCTGCAGCAGCTGCCCGGCCGCCGGCGAGCTGCTGATCACCGAGCCCTCGGGCACCGTGTCGTCGTAGGTCTCGGTCACGCCGCCCCTGGTCAGCTGGGCGCCGGTCAGGGCCGCGGCGGCGTCGGCGGCGCTCTTCCCGGTGAGGTCCGGCACCGCGATCCGCTTGGGGCCCTTGGAGAGGGTGACGGTGACGCTGTCGCTCTTGCGGGTGCGCGCGCCCACCCCGGGGTCGGTGGCGATCACCTGCCCGGACGGGACGGACTCGCTGAACACCTCGACGAACCTGCCGTGCAGGCCCTCCTTGTCCAGGACCCGCTGCGCCTCGGCCCGGTCCTTGCCGAGCACGCCCGGCACCGAGCCGTACAACCCCTCGGAGATCCCGTAGGTGACACCGCCGATCGCCAGCACCAGCGCGGCCAGCGCGGCCGTCCAGACCAGCGTCCGGCGGGGGAGGCGGCGCAGCGGGCCCGGCCGGGGCCGGCGCCGGTGCACCGGGGTCGGCTCGTCGTACGGGCGCGGCTCGGCGAGCAGCTCGTCCATCAGCTCCGGCGGCATGTCCAGCACGCTGGTGCGCTCCGTCGGCGGGGCCTCGGCGGGCCGCGGCAGCGGCTGGATCACCGAGGTCGGCTCGCTGGTCGGGTAGCGCGGGCTGGGGCGGGTGGAGGCCGGCGGCTCGGCGTCCAGCGCGGCCGGGGCGAGGGTGCGGCGCACCCGCTGGAGGGCGGCGAGCAGCTCGACCGCGTCGTACGGGCGGGCGCCGGCGGACCGGGCGCAGGCGGCGGCCACTATCGCGTCCAGCTCGGGGCCGACGGCGGGGGCGACCAGCGAGGGGGCCGGGACGTCCTCGTGCAGGTGCTTGTACATGACCTGGACGGGGTTGTCGCCGGTGTGCGGGCGGCGGCCGGTGAGCATCTCGTACAGCAGGATGCCGGACGCGTAGACGTCCACCCGCTGGTCGGTGGGGGCGTCCGGGAGGATCTGCTCGGGGGCCAGGTAGGAGACGGTGCCCATGACGGTGCCGCCGGTCGCGGTGGTGGTCGAGGTGGGCGCGCCGTCGGCGCTGCCGAGCACCCGGACCAGGCCGAAGTCGGCGACCTTGACCAGGCCGCCCTCGGTGATCAGCACGTTCTCGGGCTTGACGTCGCGGTGGACCAGCCCGGCCCGGTGGGCGGCGCCGAGCGCGGCGAGCACCGGCTCCAGCACGTCCAGCGCGGCCCGGACGGACAGCGCGCCGCGGTCGCGCAGCAGGTCGCGCAGGGTGCGGCCGGGCACGTACTCCATGGCGAGGAAGACGTGGCCGCCGTCCGCGCCCTGGTCGAAGACGTTGACCACGTTGGGGTGGGTGAGCCTGGCGACCGCCTTGGCCTCGCGGATGAAGCGGGCGGTGAAGCCCTCGTCACCGGCCAGCGAGGGGTGCATCACCTTGAGCGCGACCACCCGGTCCAGCCGGGTGTCGGTGCCCCGGTAGACGGTGGACATCCCGCCGGTCGCGATCCGCTGCTCGACCCGGTACCGGTTGTCGAGCAGGGCGCCGATCAGGGGGTCGTGCAGTGCCATGTCCACTCGGAGAGTCTAGGGTGCGGGACCGCCCGGTCCCGGCGGACACCGCCTCCGGGACCGGCTTGTGACATGCGCGACGGTTCAGAACGCCGGGTGCTCGCGGGTGTCCAGGTCGGCCCGGCCGGCCATCGCGGAGGAGGCCTCGGCGTGGAAGCGGCGCGGGATCCGGCCGGCCCGGTGGGCGAGCCGGCCCGCCTCGGCGGCGTGCCGCATCGCCTCGGCCATCAGCACCGGGTCCTGAGCCCTGGTCACCGCGGAGGCGAGCATCACCGCGGCGCAGCCCAGCTCCATCGCCAGCGCCACGTCGGAGGCGGTGCCGGCGCCCGCGTCCAGGATCACCGGGACGCCCGCGCCCTCCACGATCAGCTGGAAGTTGTGCGGGTTGCGGATGCCCAGGCCCGAACCGATCGGCGAGCCCAGCGGCATGATGGCCGCGCAGCCGACGTCCTCCAGCTTGCGGGCCAGCACCGGGTCGTCGTTGGTGTACGGCAGGACGGTGAAGCCGTCGTCGACCAGCGTCTCGGCGGCGTCCAGCAGCTCGATCGGGTCGGGCAGCAGGGTGCGCTCGTCGGCGATCACCTCCAGCTTGACCCAGTCGGTGCCGAGCGCCTCGCGGGCCAGCCGGGCGGTCAGCACGGCCTCGCCGGCGGTGAAGCAGCCGGCCGTGTTGGGCAGCACCCGGATGCCGTTGCGGGTCAGCACGTCCAGCACGGAGCCCTGGGTGGTGGCGTCGACCCGGCGCATCGCGACGGTGGTCAGCTCGGTGCCGGAGGCGAGCAGCGCGCGCTCCAGGACCTCCAGGCTGGGGGCGCCGCCGGTGCCCATGATCAGCCGGGAGGAGAAGGCCGTCCCGGCGATGGTCAGCAGATCGTCGGCCATGGTTCAGCCTCCCTGGACGGCGGTGAGGATCTCGATCCGGTCGCCGGTGCCCAGTGCCGTCCCGGGCCACGAACCGCGCGGCACCACGGCCTCGTTGAGCGCGGCGGCGACGCCGGTGTTGGCGGCGCTGACGGAGGCCACCAGCTCGGCGAGGGTGGTCGTGGCGGGCACCCGGCGGGGCTCGCCGTTGACGGTCAGGGCGATCTCGGCCGGGGCGGCCGGGGTCGGGGCGTCCTCGTGCACGGCGTGCTCGTGCGGGGCGTTCTCGGTCAGGGCGATCTCGGTCATGCGGAGGCCTTCGCGACGGGGGATTCGGAGGAGAACCGGGTGGGGGTGAACGGCCTTGCGAGCTCGGGGACTTCACCGGTGACCAGGTACTCGGAGACCAGGTCGGCGGTCACCGGGGTGAGCAGCACGCCGTTGCGGTAGTGGCCGGTGGAGGCGACCAGCCCGGGCAGCGGGGTCGGGCCCAGCAGCGGGGCGTTGTCCGGCGAGCCGGGGCGCAGCCCGGCGGAGGTCTCGCGCAGCGGGAGTTCGGTGATCCCCGGGACCAACTCGTGGGCGTCCCGCAGGAGTTCGTACACCCCGCCGGCGGTGACGGTGGTGTCGTAGCCCTGCTCCTCGGTGGTCGCGCCGACGACCAGCTCGCCGTTCTCCCGGGGGACCAGGTACAGGTGCCGGCCGCGGACCACGGCGCGGACGTTGCGGGAGAGGAACGGCCGGTAGGCCTCCGGCACGTGCAGCCGCAGCACCTGCCCCTTCACCGGGCGGATCGCGGGCAGCACCCCCTCGGGCAGACCGGGCAGCCGGTGGCTGTGCGGGCCGGCGGCGAGCACGACCTGGTCGGCGGTCACCGTCTCGTCGGTGCTCAGCCGGGCGCCGGTCGCGCGGCCGTCCTCGACCAGCAGCTCGACGGCCTCGGCGCGGTGCAGCAGGACGCCCGCGCGCCCGCAGGCCGCGACCAGGGCGGTGAGCAGGCGCCGGGGGTCCACCTGGTGGTCGTCCGCGGCGTGCAGGGCGCCGCGGACGGCGGGGGCCAGCATCGGCTCCAGCCTGCGGGCCTCCCGGCCGGTCAGCCAGGTCGAGTCCAGGCCCAGCCGCTGGTGGAAGGCGTACAGCTCGCGCAGTTCCTCGCGGTCGTCGGAGTCCAGCGCGACGGCGATCGTGCCGCAGCGGCGGTAGCCGGTGTCCAGGCCGCCGCTCGCCTCGGAGAGCTCGGCGGCGAAGGTCTCGTACCGCTCGTTCGAGGCCATCCCGAGGCGCAGCAGCGGCTCCTCGCCGTACTGGAGCTCGGTGACCGGGGCGAGCATCCCGGCCGCGACCCCGGCGGCCCCGCCGCCGTGGGCGGGGTCGACCACGATCACGTTCCGCGCCCCGCGCCGCGCGGTGCGCCAGGCGACGGCGAGGCCGATGACGCCCCCGCCGATCACCAGCACGTCGGCATGGGTGCCTGATGGCAAGCGTGACAAGGCTGCTCTTCTCCCTTCGCCGGTATGACCCGGATCAGGTTCGGACGGTCGCAGGCCGTGTCAGCCCGCCTCTCAGCCCGGTCCGCCGGGCTCCCGTGTGGTCCTCCCACCTTAACGCCGGGGGTCGGCCCGGCCGAAGGCCCGTACGCGGGGCGGACGGCCCGGAGGCCGCCGCGTCGCGCTGAGTACAGTGGCGGGCGTGGCAGAGCTGAGCGGAACGGATCGGGTGGTCGTCGTCGGCGCCGGGCTGGCCGGGGCGCAGTGCGCCCTCAAGCTGCGGCAGGGCGGCCGGCAGGGGCGGATCACGCTGGTCGGCGAGGAGCCGCACGCGCCGTACGACCGGCCGCCGCTCTCCAAGGACGTGCTGCTCGGCAAGGCCGACTCCACCGCCCTGGACATCGACTACGGGCAGCTCGGCATCGAGCTGCTCACCGGCCGCCGCGCCACCGGCCTCACCCCCGGCGTGCTGCACACCGACGGCGGCGACCTCCCGTACGGCTCGCTGGTGATCGCCACCGGCGCCGTGCCGCGCGCCCTGCCCGGCGCCGAGCGGGCGCACCTGCTGCACACCCTGGACGACGCCCTGGCGCTGCGCGCGCTGCTGCGCCCCG
>NZ_LFVW01000418.1:0-10280 GCF_001182915.1 Kitasatospora sp. MY 5-36 | reverse complement strand
CCCAGTCGCGCCGCGCGGCCGCGCTGTTCGCGGCGCAGGGCACGGCCAGCGTGGTGCTGGACTGCGAGTCCGGCCCGGTCCGCCTGGGCCTGGCCCGCACCCTGGCCGGGCTGCTCGGCGGCACCGCCGTCAGCCTGGACGAGCTGCGCGCCGAGGGCGTGGCCTCGCTCGTCCGCGAGAACCGCGCCGCGGACCGCTCCGCGAACCGTTCGACCACTTCGATGCGAAAGGCGGCCTGAGCCGACATGCCCAAGGGAGTCCCCGAGAGCGTCCCCGACGACGGCCTGACGACCCGTCAGCGCCGCACGCTGCCGATCACCGCCGTGCACACCGGCCCCGGCAAGGGCAAGTCCACGGCCGCGTTCGGCATGGCGCTGCGGGCCTGGAACCAGGGCTGGCCGGTCGGGGTGTTCCAGTTCGTGAAGTCCGCCAAGTGGAAGGTCGGCGAGGAGAACGCGCTGCGCGTCCTCGGCGCCTCCGGCGAGGGCGGCACCGTCGACTGGCACAAGATGGGCTCCGGCTGGTCCTGGATCCAGCGCTCCGCCGAGCAGGAGATGTCCAGCGAGGAGGCGGCCAAGGAGGGCTGGGAGCAGGTCAAGCGCGACCTCGCGGCCGAGACCTACCGCTTCTACGTGCTCGACGAGTTCACCTACCCGATGCACTGGGGGTGGGTCGACCCGGACGAGGTGGTCGCCGTGCTCAAGGACCGCCCGGGCAGCCAGCACGTCGTCATCACCGGCCGGTACGCGCCCGAGGCGCTGACCGGCTTCGCCGACCTGGTCACCGAGATGACCAAGGTCAAGCACCCCATGGACGCCGGCCGCAAGGGCCAGCGCGGTATCGAGTGGTAGACCGTTGAGCAACATCCCCCGCCTCGTCGTCGCCGCGCCCTCCTCGGGCGCCGGCAAGACCACCGTCGCCACCGGCCTGATCGCGGCGCTCGCCGCGCGCGGGCTGGCGGTGTCGCCGCACAAGGTCGGCCCCGACTACATCGACCCGGGCTACCACGCGCTCGCCGCCGGGCGCCCGGGCCGCAACCTGGACGCCTTCATGTGCGGGCCGGAGCGGATCGCGCCGCTGTTCCTGCACGGCGCGGCGGGGGCGGACGTCGCCGTCGTCGAGGGGGTCATGGGCCTGTTCGACGGGGCCTCCGGGCGCGGCGAACTGGCCTCCACGGCGCACGTCGCCAAGCTGCTGCGGGCGCCGGTGGTGCTGGTCGTGGACGGCTCCTCGCAGTCCCGCTCGGTGGCCGCGCTGGTGCACGGATTCGCCTCCTGGGACCCGCAGGTGCGGCTCGCCGGGGTGATCCTCAACCGGGTCGCCTCCGACCGGCACGAGCACCTGCTGCGCGAGGCCCTGGAGGAGGGCTCCGGCGTGCCGGTGCTGGGCGCGCTGCGCCGCTCGACGGCGGTCGCCACACCCTCCCGCCACCTCGGGCTGATCCCGGCGGTGGAACGCTCGGCGGAGGCCCTCCGGGCGGTCGCCGACATGGGTGAACTGGTCGCCTCCTCGGTCGACTTGGACGCCCTGCTCGAACTCGCCCGGACGGCACCGGAGTTGGACGCCGAACCCTGGGACCCGTCGGCCGAGGTCACCCCGGTGGCCGGCCGGCCCCGGATCGCGGTGGCGGGCGGCGCGGCCTTCTCCTTCTCGTACGCCGAGAACGCCGAACTGCTCGGCGCGGCGGGCGCGGAGGTGGTCCCGTTCGACCCGCTGCACGCTTCCTCGCTGCCCGCCGGGACGGCCGGCCTGGTCATCGGCGGCGGCTTCCCCGAGCTGTACGTCCGCGAGCTGAGCGGCAACGCCCCGCTGCGCGCCGCCATCGCCGCGTTCGCCGCCGCGGGCGGTCCGGTCGCCGCCGAGTGCGCCGGACTGCTCTACCTGGGACGGGAGTTGGACGGCCTGCCGATGTGCGGCGTGCTGCCCGCCGACGCCCGGATGACCGAACGCCTCACCCTCGGCTACCGGGAGGCGGTCGCCCTGCACGACTCCCCGCTGGCCCCGGCCGGCACCAGGCTGCGCGGCCACGAGTTCCACCGCACGGTCTGCGAGCCCGGCGCGGGCGAACTCCCCGCCTGGGGCTGGCGCCTGCCGACCGGCCCCCGCACCGAGGGCTTCGCGAGCGGCAACGTGCACGCCTCCTACCTGCACCTGCACTGGGCGGGCGCACCGGCGGTGGCCGCCTCCTTCACCGCCGCGGCGGCGGCCTTCGCGGCGGGGGCGGCGTAGTCCGGGGCTTCGGCGGTGGGGGGCGGCGTTGATGGGGGCGGCGTTGATGGGGGGCGGTCGGGGCCGTGCGGTCCACGGCCGCACCCCTGTGGCACCCCCGGGATAACGCCGCGACGTCGCGGGGTGTGCGGCCGTAGGCTCCGCGCATGCATGTGATCGTTCTCAACGGCGGGTCCAGCTCCGGCAAGTCGAGCATCGCCCTGCGCCTGCAGGAGCTGCTGCCGGACCCCTGGCTGCACCTCGGCGCGGACACCATGGTCGAGGCGCTGCCGCCGTCACTGCGCACCGGCGGCGAGGGCATCGGCGGGCTGGAGGACGGGGACGGGACGGTCGAGGTCGGCCCGGTCTTCGCCACCCTGGACGCCGCCTGGACGCTCGGGGTCGCGGCGATGGCCCGGGCCGGGGCCCGGATCGTGGTGGACGAGGTGTTCCTCGGCGGCGCCGCCTCGCAGGCCCGGTGGCGGTCGGCGCTGGAGGGCCTGGACGTGCTCTGGGTCGGGGTGCGCTGCGATCCGGCGGTGGCCGCGAAGCGGGAGGCCGCCCGCGGCGACCGGGCGGCCGGGATGGCCGCCGCGCAGGCCTCGCTGGTGCACGAGGGCGTCACGTACGACCTGGTCGTCGACACCTCGCGGGCCTCGGTGGACGACTGCGCCCGGCTCGTCGCCGGGCGGGCAACCTCTGGCGGCTGAGGCCGCACTCTCCCTTCCGGAGCCACCGGCGCCGGGCCCGTCGCCGCCGCTACAGCGCGAGGGTCTGCCAGCCCCGGGTGATCTGGTCGTGGACGGCCGCCGGGTCCGGCGCCGTCGGCTGGGCCGCCGCCAGCGCCGCCAGCAGGGCCGTGCCGTCCGCCGGGCGCTGCTCGGGGGCCATGGCCAGCGCGCGGGTGACGACGGCGGCGAGCGCCGGGTCGAGGGCCTGGACCGCCGCCAGCGCCGCGGGTTCGGGCCCGGTCTCCACGATCCGGCGGATCACCGCTCCCGTGTTGGTCGCCGCGAACGGGCTGGCGCCGTGCGCCGCGCACACCACGCAGCACGCCCAGGCCCACACGTCGGCCGCCGTACCGACCCGCTCCTCGCCGAACTGCTCCGGCGCCATGTACGTCAGGGTGCCCGGCCCGCCGCCGGTGGCGGTCAGCCGGGTGCCGTCCACGATCGCCGCGATGCCGAAGTCCAGCAGGCGCGGACCGGCCGTGGTCAGCATGATGTTGGCGGGCTTGAGGTCCCGGTGGACGAGCCCCAGCCGGTGCACCCCGGACAGCGCCACGGCCAGCGCCAGCGCGAGGGCGCGCAGCGCCTCGGCGGAGCGGATCGGCCCCTGCTCGCGCAGGTGGGCGTCCAGCGGGCGGCCGTCCAGCAACTCCATGGCCAGGTAGGGGCGTCCGGAGTCCACGCCGGTGTCGAGCACCCGGGCGGTGTAGGCGCCGGGGACCATCGCCAGCACCTCGGACTCGCGCTGGAAGCGGCGCAACAGGTCGGCGTCGTCGAGGAGTTCGAGGTTGATGGTCTTGAGCGCGACCTGGGTGGCGGAGCCCTGGCGCTGGGCGAGGTAGACCGTGCCCATGCCGCCGGAGCCGATCCGGCCGAGGAGCTGGTAGCCGCCGATCGTACGGGGCTCGTGAGCACCGAGGGGGCTGCCGACGGGCGGCCTCGGCAGCACCGGCGGGGCGGCCGGGGCAGCCGGCACCGGAGGGGCGGGCTGCGCGAACTGCGTGGGGACGTACGGGGCCTGAGGCGGGGCGTACGGCGTCTGCGGCGGGACGTACGGCGCCTGCGCCGGCGCGGTGGGCACGTACGGGTACGGCGACGCCGGGAGCACCTGGACCGCCTGGGCGGTCTGGGCGGCCTGGGCCGCTCGGGCCTCTTCGGCGCGCACCGCCTCCGCGCCGACCGGCCTGGCCCGGCGGCTCGCCGCCACCGCGACGGCCTGGAACACCAGCGCGGCGACGATCAGCCCGACCGGCAGGAGGAACACGGCGAGCACCGCGCGGAGGGCGAGCAGGCCGGCGATCTGGGCCCGGGTCCGACCGGCCCGCCACAGCCGAGGCGGCATGCCGACGGTCCACAGGTTGCGCTGGGTCAGGCACCAGAGCAGCAGCCAGAGCAGCAGGCAGACGACGAAGGAGGTGATGTACCAGGTCCGTGCCGAGTGGAGGGGCAGGTGCGAGACGATCGTGAGGTACCGCGCGTTGTAGACGTCGAACGACCGCCCCAGCCCCTCGAAGAGGACGCTGCTCCAGGCGCGCAGGACGGCCAGCACTCCCACGGCGGTCAGCAGACCCACCGTCAGTTCGCCGATCGTCGCGCCGGTGCCGCCCCGCGTACCTCCGGCCGGGTCCGCGCCGGCGGCCGCCAATGCCCGGCGGCGCGTTGCCGCTTGGGCACGGACCAGCACCGGCAGCGTCGCCAGCCGCACCAGCAGCGCCACCCCGACCACCACCAGTACCGCGACGTCGAGCGTGTTCAGCATTTCTTCCCCCTGCCTGATCGGGCAGAGGGAGTATAGGCGGGCGCCCCCGGGCCCCGGCCCTGCCGGGTCCCACCGGTCCCACCGGTCCTACCGGCTCCTACCGGTCGAGCAGCACGGCGAGGTAGCGGTCGATCTCCTCGCGCAGGTCCTCCGGCATCGGCACGTGCCAGTGCCCGCTGCCGGCCGTGGCGTTGAACAGCACGCCGTCGCACCAGCGGATCAACCGGCGGGCGTCCCCCGTGGGGTCGCCCGAGCCGGAGGCGGCGAGCAGCTCGGCGGCGCGCTGGGCGAAGCGCGCGCCCAGGCGGTCGTAGAGGGTGCGCAGTTCGGGCCTGCGGGTGGCCTCCAGGGCGAGTTCCAGGCGGGCCAGGGTGAGCCGGCGGCCCTCCGTGAGCGCCCGGAAGAGCACCTCGGCGCCGACCTCGGCCAGCAGTTCGCGCGGCGGGACGGCGGCCCGCGGCAGTTCGCCCTCGGCGAGGACCGGGAAGTCTGCGGTCTCCCGCTCGACGATCCGGGTGAGCACGAGCTCCAGCAGGGCGGCCCTGGTCCGGGCGAGGTTGGAGGTCGAGCCGGCGGGCAGGCCGGACGCGTCGTCCACGGCGCGGTGGGTGAGCCCGCGCAGGCCGGCGTCGGCGATCAGGTCGATGGCGGCGTCGGCGATCAGGGTCGGGCGCGGGGGTGTCATGGGTCCGATCATGGCCTTTCCACTCGGGCTCCCCCAACTCACTACAGCCGTAGTTTACGGCTCACTACACATGTAGTAGCGTGCCGGACATCGGACACTACACCTGTAGTGCCCGGGTCGCGCGAGAAGAGGAGCCCCCTCATGGGCCTGCACCAGGCGATCGTCATCGGCGGCGGCATCGGCGGCCTCACCGCCGCCCTCGCCCTCCACCGGCAGGGCATCCCCGTACGCGTCCACGAACGCGCCGAATCCCTCGAACCCGTCGGCGCCGGGCTCGCCCTCGCCCCCAATGCCCTGCGCTCCCTCGACCGGCTCGGCGTCGGCGCGCGCCTGCGCGCCCTCGCCGCCCCGCACCCCGCCGTCGGGCTGCGCCACCCCTCCGGCCGCTGGCTCGCCCGCCTCGACACCACGGCCTTCGAGGCCTGCTTCGGCGACACCATCGCCGCCGTCGCCCGCGCCGCCGTCATCGCCGCCCTGGTCGACGCGCTCCCGGAGGACACCGTCCACACCGGCTCGCCCGCCACCCTCGTCACCCCCGGCAGCGCCACCGAGCCCGCCGTCCTGCGCACCGCCGACGGGGAGGAGACCGCCGACCTGGTCGTCGCCGCCGACGGCATCCGCTCCGCGACCCGGGCCCTGCTCTTCCCCCGCCACCCCGGCCCCCGCTACAGCGGCTTCACCACCTGGCGCGCCGTCGTCACCCCCGACCGCCGCCCGGCCGCCGTCGGCGAGGTGTGGGGCCGCGGCCGACTCGCCGGAGTCGTCCCGCTCGCCGACGGCCGGGTCTACGTCTACGGCGCCGCCCTCGCCCCGGCCGGCGAGCGGGCCGCCGACGGGGACGAACGGGCCGAACTCCTGCGCCGGTTCGGCGACTGGTGCGCCCCCGTACCGCAGCTGTTCGCCCTGGCCGAGCCCGAACGCGTCCTGCGCCACGACGTCTGGGACCTCGCCGACCCGCTGCCCGCCCACCACCGCGGCCGGGTCGCCCTCCTCGGCGACGCCGCCCACGCGATGTGCCCCTTCCAGGGCCAGGGCGCCTGCCAGGCCATCGAGGACGCCGTCGTCCTCGCCTCCCTGCTCACCCCCGCCGCCGACCCGGCCGCCGCCCTGCCCGCCTACACCGCCGCCCGGCTCCCCCGCACCACCGCCGTCGTCGCCGCCTCCCGCCGCATCGGCGACCTCGTCGCCCTCCGCTCCCCCGCCGCCACCCTCCTGCGCGACACCGCCCTCACCCTCACCGGCCTCCTCCCCGCCCGCACCCTGCTGAACCGCTCGGCCGCGACCTTCAACTGGCAGCCGCCGACCCTGGGCCGAGCGGGGTGAGGGGATCTGCCGCCCCGACTGCGGGGCGGGCGCAGGCGACACACAGAGAGCCGTTGGCTCCGCCTGGAGCCAACGGTCCACAAGACCCCTGGGCGAATGACAGCTCGGGAGAGGCTGTCGAATTCGATCCTCAAGCGCCAACCTCCTACCCGTCCAACACAGTTGGCAAGCTCCCCGGGGTGTGGTGGGGTGAGCCGGTACGGTCGGCGGGTTCCGGCACCGTGCCACCTTGGGGCAGCTTCGGGCACTTCCCCGCAACGCACCCGGGCCCTGGTCTCGTGCCGCCGTTCGTCAGCGCTGGCGAGGAGGCTCCATGCTGGACACACTGGTGACGACGGCGGCCGGGGCGCTTTCAGCCACGGCAGGTGTACTGGTCGGCGGCATCGTCACGCGCCGCGCCCAGGACCGGCACTGGTCCCGGGACCAGCAGCTCGCCGCATACCGGGAACTACTGGGCCACTACGCCGGGTTCACAATGGAACTCAGGCGCGCACACGGTGAACGGCGTGGCTGGGACTACGACTGGGGCGCATGGAGTGCGGCCCTGATGCACGCGAGCCTGATCGCACCCAGGGAAGTCGCCGCCGAGATCGACGAGTTCGGCCGTGCCGTCGAGACCTTCCTCGATCAGGTGGCTCGTAGCCGCGACCCACGAACCGATCCGCTGTCTCCGGACGAGTTCGAGCAGGCTCGGCGGTCGACGACTGCGGCACAGGTCAGGCTGGTCAACGTCATTCGGCGGTCGGTGAGCGGGGACCGGCACGGGATCCCCTTCCCCATCGGCGGGTAGCGGCCCGTGTCGGTGGCGGTTGCGATGATGCGCGCCATGGATGACTCCGGCCGCCGCGCCATTGCCGAGTACTGGGACGCGGCCGCCGCGACCTTCGACGAGGAGCCCGACCACGGGTTGCGGGCGGGGCCGGTGCGGGCGGCGTGGCTTCGGCGGGTGCGGGGGTGCCGGGCGGGGCGGCGGACGTGCTGGACGTCGGGTGCGGCACCGGGTCGCTGTCGCTGCTGCTCGCGGCGGACGGGCACCGGGTGACGGGCGTGGACCTGGCGCCGCGGATGGTCGGGCGGGCCCGGGCGAAGCTGGTCGCGGCGGGCCTGACGGCGCGGTTCCTGGTGGGCGACGCGGGCGCGCCGCCGCTCGGGGACGAGAGCTTCGACGTCCTGCTGTCGCGGCACCTGGTCTGGACGCTCCCCGAGCCCGAGCGGGCGCTGCGCGCCTGGGTGCGGCTGCTGCGGCCGGGCGGCCGGCTGGTCCTGGTCGAGGGCCGCTGGCGGGAGACCGGGCAGGCCACCGTTTCGCCGTACCCGGCCGGGGCGGGGCCGCTGCCGTGGGGCGGCGGGGTCGGGGCGGAGGAACTCGCGGCGGCCGTACGGCCGTTGATCTCCGAGCTGCGGGTCGAGCCGCTCGGCGGGGAGGCCGAGCTGTGGGGCGGCCCGGTGGACGACGAGCGGTACGCGCTGGTCGCGCGCCGTTGAGTGGCCCGCCGGGTGCCCAGGTCAGACGGGCTGGCCGAAGGTGCCAGTGAGCGGGTCGGAGTGGTGGCAGGCGGCGCAGCGCAGCCGGGTGTAGATCGCCACCGCGCCCATGAAGACGTCCTCGCGCCCGTCGGCCGGGGACGTGGAGGCGGCGGGTTCCCCGCAGTCCAGGCAGACCCGGCGGGGGCGGGCGGCGATCGAGCAGGCGCGGCAGATCAGGTGGGTCGGGTGTTCCGCGTGCACGACGACGGGCTGCGGCCCGCCGTACAGCAGGTGGTCGCACCAGGTGCAGGACTCGTCCCGCTGCGACGCCAGCATCCGGGCGCGGGTCTCCTGCTGCCACTTCGCCGCCTCCTGCAGCGGCACCTTGACCGGCGGCCCCCACCCGGAGGCGGTCAGCCACTGGGCACCCTCGGTGCCGGCGGCCCGCAGCTGGTCGCCGACGGCGATGTCCCTGGGGGTCTTCTCTTTCATCGGGGCCTCTCCTCCGGTGGGCTTCCGCAGGGGATAACGCCGCCGGGACACCGCTGGACACGCCGCCCGCGCCCGCCCTTGGAGGCACCGGCCCGGCTCAGAGGAGCGGCTCGGTGTCCCCGTGCGCGATGAGGAGCTTGCGCAGCAGGGCGTCGAGCCGGTTGCGCTCGTCCGCGTCGAGGGCCGAGAGGATGCGCTCCTCGTTGCGGACGTGACCGGCCAGGGCCCCGTCGATCAGTTCCTTGCCGGCCGGGGTGAGGCGGACCAGGACGGCCCGGCGGTCGGTCGGGCAGGGGTTGCGCTCGACCAGTCCCTTGGCGGACAGCCGGTCGACCCGGTTGGTGATGGCCCCGGAGGTGACCATCGCGGACTTGAGCAGCGCGCGGGCGTTGAGCTCGTACGGCTCGCCGGAGCGGCGCAGGGTGGCCAGCACGTCGAACTCGGAGGAGTCCAGGCCGCAGGCGGTGAAGTACTCGCGCAGGGCGTTGTCGACCCGGACGTTGAGCCGTCGCAGCCGGCCGATCAGGGCCATCGGCCCGGCGTCCAGCTCGGGGCGGGCCCGGGCCCACTGCTCGACGATGTCGTCCACGGTGTCGCGCTGGTGCATGCCCGCCGCCCTTCCGGAGCCGTCTGTCCGTAGCCGTCCAGTGTCCACTGCCCACCCGACGTAGATATCTTAACATTCACATACTTGACGTTCGCGGATCCCCGGCGTAGAAATTATCTCAACGTTCAGATAATCAACGTTCAGGGGGACGTCATGGCCGTCATGGACCGCAAGCGCGCGGGGATCGCCGCCACCGCCGCACTCGCCCCGGCCGCGTGGGGCACCACCTACCTCGTCACCACCCAGCTGCTGCCCGACGGCCGCCCGCTGCTGCTCGCCGCGCTCCGCGCACTCCCGGCCGGACTGCTCCTGCTGCTGATCGGCCGCCGACTTCCCAAGGGGCGTTGGTGGGGGCGCGCGGCCGTGCTCGGGATGCTCAACATCGGGCTGTTCTTCCCGCTGATGTTCGTCGGCGCCTACCGCCTGCCCGGCGGCGTCGCCGCCACCATCGGGGCGATCCAGCCGCTGCTCGTCGCCGGGTTCTCGATCGGCGTGCTGCGGGTGCGACCCGGACGGCGGGCGGTGATCGCCGGACTGGTCGGGGTCGGCGGAGTGGCCCTGCTGGTGCTCAAGAGCGGCGCCCGGCTGGACGGCGTCGGCATCGCCTCGATGGTCGCCGGGATCTCGCTGATGGCCATGGGCACCGTCCTCACCCGCCGCTGGGGCCGCCCCGAGGGCGCCACCCTGCTCGACCTCACCGGCTGGCAGCTCCTGGCCGGCTCGGTCTTCCTCGTCCCGCTCGCCGCCCTGGTCGAGGGCGCACCGCCCGCCCTGAGCGCCGCCAACCTGGCCGGCTTCGCCTACCTCGGCCTGTTCGGCACCGCGCTCGCCTACTCCCTCTGGTTCCGCGGCATCGAGCACCTCGGCGCCGGCCCGGCCTCCTTCCTCGGCCTGATCAACCCGGTCGTCGCCACCCTCGGCGGCCTCCTCGTCCTCGGCCAGACCCTCACCCCCTGGCAGGTCCTCGGCCTCCTCCTCGCCCTCGCCGCCATGCTCGTCGGCCAGGCCCCC
>NZ_LFVW01000417.1:0-10287 GCF_001182915.1 Kitasatospora sp. MY 5-36 | reverse complement strand
GTGGACGGCCGGGAGGTGCTGCCGCCGACCGAGACCCGCTGCGTGGACCGCTTCGTGCTGCTCGCCCTGGCCGCCGCCGACGACGCGCTCGCCGACGCCGGACTGGCCGTCGGCCGGGACGCCGACCCGCACCGCACCGCCGTGGTGCTGGCCACCGGCGGCGGCGGACTGGAGACCTTCGAGCAGCAGTCGCACCGCCGGCTGGAGCGCGGCCGCCCCGGCGTCAGCCCGTACCTGCTGCCCGGCATGCTCTCCAACATGGCCGCCGCCCGGATCGCCATCAAGCACGGCATCCGGGGCTACAGCTCCGCCGTGGTGACGGCCTGCGCGGCCGGCGCCCAGGCGATCGCCGAGGGGCTGCGGCTGATCCGGGCCGGCGACGCCGACGTGGTGGTGTGCGGCGGCACCGAATCCTCGCTGCACCCGACCATCGCCGCCGCCTTCACCAACGCCCGCGCCCTGGCGCAGGGTTGGGACGACCCCGAGCAGGCCAGCCGGCCCTTCGACGCCCGCCGCAACGGCTTCGTGCTCGGCGAGGGCAGCGCCGTCCTGGTCCTGGAGCGGGCCGAGCACGCCGAGGCGCGCGGCGCCGCCGGCTACGCGGACGTCCTCGGCTGGGGCGCCTCCACCGACGCCCACCACCCGACCATGCCCCGCCCGGACGGCACCGGCGCCGCCGACGCGATGCGCGCCGCGCTCGCCAACGCGGGCCTGGCCCCGGGTGACATCGACTACGTGAACGCCCACGGCACCGGCACCAAACTCGGCGACGTGGCCGAGACCGCCGCGCTGCGCGCCGTCTTCGGCGCCGAGCCGCCCGCGGTCAGCTCCACCAAGGGCGCCACCGGCCATCTGCTGGGCGCCGCGGGCGCGTTGGAGGCGGCGGTGACCGCCCTGGCGGTGGCCCGGGGGACGCTGCCGCCCACCCTCAACCTGACCGACCCCGACCCGGCCTGCGACCTGGACCACGTCCGGGGCGCCGCCCGGACCGTCCCGGTGCGCGCCGCGCTGAGCAACGCCTTCGCCTTCGGCGGCCACAACCTCAGCCTGATCCTCGGCCCGGCCTCCACCCGGACCGCCCGCTAGCGGTACCGCCGACAGCCGCCGTCCGACTGCCGCCATCCGACCGCCGCCGCCCGACCGCGGTCGCCCGCCGCGCACCGCCGCGCGGCGCCGGCGCGCCCCGATCCTCGATCCACCATCCCTCCCGGGGGGAGATCCCGTTGTCCATCCAGACCATCACCCACGTCGAGTTCCACTGCGCGGACGCCGACAAGACCGCGGCCGGACTCAGCGCCGACCTCGGCTTCACCGCCGACGCCCCGGCCACCGCCCCGGACGGCTCCCGCACCATCGGGCTGCGCCAGGGCACCATCCGGCTGCGGCTGACCTCCGCCGCCGACCCGGAGCACCCGGTGGCCGAGTACGTCACCCGGCACGGGGACGGCGTCGCCGTCCTCGCCCTCGGCTGCGCCGACCCGGCGGCCGCACTGGAGCGGGCCGAGCGGCACGGCGCCCGGGTGCTCGACCGGGCCGGCGCCCTGATCGAGGGCTTCGGCGACACCGCGCTGCGCCTGGTCCCGCTGCCGGACGCCGAGGCCACCCCGGAGCCCCGCCTGCTGGACGGCCTCGACCACGTCGCGATCTGCCTGCCGGCCGGCACGCTCGCGGAGGCCGTACGGTTCTGCGAGGACGCGCTGGACTTCCGCACGATCTTCGAGGAGTACATCGAGGTCGGCGAGCAGGCGATGGACTCCAAGGTGGTGCAGAGCGCCTCCGGCGGCGTCACCTTCACCCTGATCGAGCCCGACACCGCCCGCCGCCCCGGCCAGATCGACGAGTTCCTCGCCGCCCACGGCGGGGCCGGCGTCCAGCACCTCGCCTTCAGCACCCGCGACATCGCCGGCGCCGTCCGGACCGCCCGGGAGCGCGGCGTGGAGTTCCTGACCACGCCGGACGCCTACTTCGACGCCCTGGCCGACCGCTTCGGCGAGACGGCCATCCCGGTGGCGACCCTGCGCGACCTGCACGTCCTGGTCGACCAGGACCACGGCGGCCAGCTGTTCCAGATCTTCGCCCGCTCGACCCACCCCCGGCGCACCTATTTCCTCGAACTGATCGAACGGCAAGGAGCGGGCACCTTCGGCACCGCGAACATCAAGGCCCTCTACGAGGCCGTCGAACGGCACGGCCCCGCCGCCGAGGACCGGCCCGCCCCCGCACAGCCGAAGCAGGCCCGGCCGACGGCCGCCGCCCCCGCGTTCCGGCTCACCGAGGCCGAGCGCGCCCTGCTGCCCACCCCCGACGAGGTGGCGCACTACCGCGAGCACGGCTGGTACCTCTCCCGCAGGCTCTTCAGCGACGAGGAGCTGGACACCCTCCAGGCCGCCACCGAGGCGTACTACGCCGGCCACCGGGACCGCGAACTGCCCGTCCGGCCGCCCCGGTTGGCCTCCTGGCGGCCCGAGGACGGGCCGGTCCAGCGGCACAACGACTACGTGCACTACGAGAGCGACGCGATCGGCGCGATCCTGCGCAAGCCGCTGGTCGGCGCGGTGGCCGCGCTGCTCGCCGGCACCGCGGAGATCCGGGTCTTCCAGTCGACGCTCATCTACAAGCCCCCGGTGCCCGAGGAGCCCAGCAACCGGGTGCCGTGGCACTTCGACAAGCACTACTGGCAGACCTGCGGCTCCGAGGAGATGCTCACCGCCTTCATCCCGTTCCACGACTGCCGCGAGGAGAACGGCACCATCACCATGGTCGACGGCAGCCACCGCTGGCGGGAGCTGCCCTCGGGCGAGGACTCCACCCGGCACTTCGCCGACCGCGACGGCTCCGAGCTGGAGTCCATCCTGGCCGCCAACGCCGCCCACAACGGGCAGCGGGTGCGCAAGGTCCCGATGCTGATCCCGCGCGGCCACCTGTCCTTCCACCACTGCCGCACCTACCACGGCAGCGGCCCCAACCTCGCCTCCTTCCCGCGCCGGGCGGTCTCGCTGCACCTCCAGGACGGCGCCAACGAGTACCGCCGGCACGACCGGCCGGACGGCGAGCCGGTGGTGTACAACCACGACGTGCTGGTGGGCCGTACGGACGACGGCCGGCCGGACTACGCCGACCCGCGGTTCTGCCCGACGGTCTGGCGGGGGCGGCCGTGACCGCTCCCGCGCACCCGGCCGGCGAGGGCGCCGTACTGCCCGACAGCCCTGCCCCGCTGGACACCCCCGCCGAGCGCTACCGGATGCTGCGGCTGATCCGCGGCTTCGAGGAGCTGGCGCTCGGCCTGGTGAAGTCCGGCGCGATCCCCGGTGGCATCCACCCGTACATCGGGCAGGAGGCCGTCGCGGTCGGCGTCTGCTCGGCGCTCGGCCCGGGCGACCGGCTCGCCAGCACCCACCGCGGCCACGGCCACGTGCTCGCCCGGGGCACCGCGCCGCACCGGCTGCTCGCCGAACTCCTGGGGCGGGTCGGCGGGTCGAACGGCGGCCGGGGCGGCTCCATGCACGCCGCCGACTTCTCGCTGGGCATCCTCGGCGCCAACGGCATGGTCGGCGCCGGTGCCCCGATCGCGGTCGGCGCGGCCTGGGCGGCTGTCAACCCCGGACGGACGACGGCCGAAGGGCCGGGGACCGACGGCCCGGAGGCCGGCCGGACCCCGGTCGCGGTGGCCTTCTTCGGCGACGGCGCGCTCAACCAGGGCGTCCTGCTGGAGTCGCTCAACCTCGCCGCGATGTGGCGCCTGCCGGTGCTGTTCGTCTGCGAGGACAACGGCTACGCCACCACCCTGCCCGCCGCCACCGCCGTCGCGGGCAGCGCCACCGGCCGGGCCGCCGCCTTCGGCATCCCCGCCGAGGAGGTGGACGGCATGGACACCGAGGCCGTCCGCACCGCCGCGCTGCGCGCCGTCGAGCGGGCCCGCCGCGGCCGCGGCCCGGGCTTCCTGGCCTGCCGCACCTACCGCTACGAGGGCCACCACACCATGGAGCGCCGGATGAAGCTGCGCTACCGCTCCCCCGAGGAGGTCGACGCCTGGCGCGAGCGCGACCCGCTCCCCCGGGCCGCCGCCCTGCTCGACCCGGCGACGGTCGCCGAGCTGGACCGCTCGGTGGCCGAACAGCTCGCCGCCGCCGAGGAGTTCGCGCTCGCCTCGGAGCACCCGGACCCGGCGGGCGCACTGGACCACCTGTACGCCGACGGGCTGCGGCCCCGGGCGGGGGCGACGCCGTGACCAGGCTCTCGTACACCAAGGCGCTCAACCGGGCGCTGGCCGACGAACTCGCCGCCGATCCGGCGGTCTGCGTCTTCGGCGAGGACATCGGCGCCGGTCTGGCCGGGCCGACCCTCGGCCTGCTGGACCGCTTCGGGCCGGGCCGGATCGTCGACACCCCGCTGTCCGAGCAGGCCTTCACCTCGATGGCGGTCGGCGCCGCGCTGGCCGGCCGGCGCCCGGTGCTGGAGTTCCAGATCCCGTCGCTGCTGTTCCTGGTCTTCGAGCAACTCGTCAACCAGGCCCACAAGTTCTCGCTGATGACCGGCGGCCAGGCCGCCGTCCCGCTGACCTGCCTGGTGCCCGGCTCGGGCTCCCGGGACGGCTGGGCCGGGCAGCACTCCGACCACCCGTACAGCCTGTTCGCGCACGCCGGGGTGAAGACCGTGGTGCCCGCCACCCCGACCGACGCCTACGGGCTGCTGCGCTCGGCGATCCGCGACCCGGACCCGGTCGTGGTGTTCGCGCCCGCCGCCGCGATGCCGGTGCGCGAGACCGTCACCTGGGACCTCGTCCCCGTCCCGCTCGGCCGGGCCCGGATCCACCGGGCGGGCAGCGACGTCACCGTGGTCGCCCTCGGGCACCTGGTGCACGACGCCCTCACGGTGGCCGAGGAGCTGGCGCCGGAGGTCTCGGTGGAGGTCCTCGACCCGCGCACGGTGTACCCCTTCGACTGGCAGGCGCTCGCCGACTCGCTGGAGCGCACCGGCCGCCTGGTCGTCCTGGACGACTCCAACCGCAGCTGCGGCTTCGGTGCCGAGGTGCTGGCCACGGCCGCCGAGGAGATGCGCCTGGTCGCCCCGCCCCGACGGATCACCCGCCCGGACGGCGCCGTGCTGCCCTTCGCTCCCGCCCTCGACCGCGCCGTCCAACCCGGCCGCGAGCAGCTGCGGCACGCGCTGGACCTCGTGCTGAAGCACCGCTGACCGACCGCGCCCCGAAGCGGCGCAGCCCCCGCGTACCTCGCGCACCCCGAACACGTCGATCGCCCAACAGCCCGACCAAGGAGCCCCGTTGTCCACGAACCGCTACCACTGGGACCGCTCGCACCCCGGCCTGACCAGCCTCCAGCAGGCCATCGACCCGCTGCGCCGCGAGGTGGTCGAGCACTCGGTGTACCGCTCGCTCACCGGCATCGAGCGGGTCCGCACCTTCCTCGGCAGCCACGTCTTCGCCGTCTGGGACTTCATGTCGCTGCTCAAGAGCCTCCAGCGCGACCTCACCTGCGTGGACGTGCCGTGGGTCCCGAACGGCCCGACCGCCAGCCGCCGGCTGATCAACGAGATCGTGCTGGTCGAGGAGAGCGACGAGCTCGGCGAGGGCTACACCAGCCACTTCGAGCTGTACGTCGAGGGCATGCGGCAGGCCGGTGCCGACCCGCGCCCGATCGAGGAGTTCCTGGCCCTGCTGGGCTCCGGCACCGCCGTGCCGGACGCCCTGAAGAACGCCGGAGTGCCGCAGCCCGCCCTGGACTTCACCTCCACCACCTGGTCGATCGTGGAGAACGCGCCGGTGCACTGCCGGGCCGCCGCCTTCGCCTTCGGCCGCGAGGACCTGATCCCGGACATGTTCACCCAGGTCATCCGGATCGACGACCCCGAGGGCGCGCTCACCGTCTTCAAGGACTACCTGGCCCGTCACATCGAGGTCGACGGCGAGCAGCACACCCCGATGGCGATGCAGATGCTGATCGACCTGTGCGGCGACGACCAGGACAAGTGGGACTCCTGCGCCGAGACGGTCCGCTCCGCGCTGCGCGCCCGGCTCCAGCTGTGGACCGCGATCGAGCGGTCCTTCTGAGGCCTGCCGGAGGACGTCCGCGGCCACTGTGGAAGGGCGCCCACGGGGAACCGGCCTCCCCGTGGGCGCCCTTCCGCCGCCGGGGCCTGCCTTCGCACCCGCGCCGGCGGGGCGGCTCAGAGCACCTTGGGCAGCACCCCGGCCGAGGCGGGCGGCCGGTCCCCGGCCCTGCGGAACCGGTGCAGCGCCGCCCGGCCCTCCGCCCCGCGCACCCGGGCGGCGAGCCGGGCCGGCAGCACCACGGTGGCCAGCCGGCCCTCGCCCCGGAACCCCTCGACCGTCCAACAGACCCAGGGAATCGGATAGTTGGCCGCCGGACTGAACAGCACGGGCCGCTTCCCCTGGAAGCTCACCGCGTAGGCGCCGAAGCCGCTCCAGTTGGAGAAGCTGAACCGGCGCGCCGCCGGGTCGAAGCCCAGCGGCACGCAGTCGCGCAGCCGGGAGCGGCCGAGGGTGGCCAGGAACCACAGGTTGGCGCGGAGGTTGAGGTGTGCGGTCGGGAACTCCTCGACCGCCGTACGCAGTGCGCCCGCGAGCACCGCCGGTCCTTCCTCGGGCCGGTGCGGCAGATGGACCTCGCTGAGGAGGTTGCCGAGCAGCGCGGGCGACAGGCCCAGCCAGCGGCGCGCGTTGACCGGCACGGTCAGCATCCGCTCGGCGTCGTCCCCGTCCAACCCCCGCAGGGTGCTGAGGAGGTGGGCGCAGAGCACGTCCCCGGAGGAGAGCCGGCGCCCGGCCGCCAGTCCGAACTCCTCGCGCATCCGGGCCAGTTCGGCGTCGGTGAAGGCGATCTGGACGATCCGGTTGGCGCGTGGCCCGACCGCCACCTCGCGGGCCAGCAGCTCCGCCTCCGCCGCCGAGGGCAGCCGGAAGCCGGGGCGGCCGCAGTCCTCGTCCGGGAGTACCTCGGCCAGCAACTCGTCCTGGTCGTCGACGAGTTCGGCCTTCGGCAGCGGTTCGCCCTCGACCGCCGCGGACCAGGTCCGCAGCAGCAGCATGAAGCTGTGCAGGTCGCCGATCGCATGGTGCCAGGAGCAGCCGAGCACCGTGCCGCTGTCGGCCGTGCGGGTGAGGCGCACGGTGAGCAGCGGGACGCCGCCGTCACGGGCGGCGGGGGCGTCCAGCGGGGCGACCAGTTCGGCACCGGCCGCCGTCGCCCGGCCCATCGCCTCGGCGAGCGTGCCCTCGACGGTGTAGACCTCGAAGGGCACGCCGGTGTCGTCGCAGACCGCCTCCAGGACGCCTTCGACGGTGCGCAGCCTTCCGGCGAAGACCGGCACCCGCTCCAGCGCCCGGGCCAGGCCGGCGGCGAGCCGGTCGTCGTCCAGCGGGTGCTCGAAGCAGAGCACGACCGAGACGGCGAGGTCGGCGAGCATGGTGTCCATCAGCCCGCAGCGCAGCACCCGGCCGGTGGCGTGCCCGGCCCGGACGGTCCGGGATCTTCGCAACTGCGGCCAGATGCTCATGGGTTCCGTTCCGAAGCACTCGACGACTCCCGGTGACGCGCGGGCGCGTTCCGGCGGCGCGCGATCCGCGGGCACGCCGAACGATAGTGGCGCGCGGAGGCAGTGGTCCAGTCCAATCCCGCACTCCGGCAGGGCTCTTCGGCCGGTGCGGCGACAGCGACGGCGATAGAATGCGCAGCATGGGAGAGCGCCCCGGCGCACCCTCCGCGCCGCCCCTCGTCCTGGTCACCGGCACCGCGTCGCGGGTGATCGACCCGACCCGGGCCTACCACCTCGGCCGCGACCCGACCAGCGAGATCGTCCTGGACGACCCCCGGGTGTCCTGGCACCACGCGATCCTGCGCGCCACCGGAGGGCACTGGCTGCTGGAGGACGTCGACAGCACCAACGGCACGTACGACGAGGGCCGGCGGGTCAGCCGCGAGGAGGTCGGCCCGGGCACCCGGCTGCGCTTCGGCGACCCGGCCGACGGCCCGTCCGCGGCCTTCGCCGGCCTTCCGGCACCCACCGCGCACAAGCGGCCGTCGCTGGTCGCCCCGCACCTCTCCGGCACCTTCCGCCGCCCGAGCGCCGTCCACCGGCTGCTCGGCCGCACCGTCCGGATCGGCCGCTCGCGCGACAACGACCTGGTCCTGGACAACCTGGTGGTCTCCCGGTACCACGCCGAACTGCGCGCGCTGCCCGACGGCGGCCACGAGATCGTCGACCTGGACAGCCACAACGGCACCTACCTCAACGGCCGCCCCGTCCAGCGCGCCCCGGTCGGCCCGGCGGACATCGTCGGCATCGGCCACTCCGCGCTCTGCCTGGCCGACGGCCGGCTGGTCGAGTACACCGACACCGGCGAGGTCTCCCTGGACGTCCGGCACCTGGTGGTCCGGGTCGGCCCCGACCACCGGGTGCTGCTGGACGACGTCGGCTTCCCGCTCGCCGAGAAGGCGCTGCTCGCGGTGGCCGGGCCGAGCGGCGCGGGCAAGTCCACCCTGCTCAACGCGCTCACCGGGCTGCGCCCCGCCGACCAGGGCACGGTGCTGTACGACGGGCGCGACCTCTACCGCGACTACGCCGAGCTGCGCCGCCGGATCGGCCTGGTGCCGCAGGACGACATCCTGCACACCCAGCTCACCGTCCACCGCGCCCTGTCCTACGCCGCCGAGCTGCGCTTCCCCGGCGACACCGACCCGCACGAGCGGGAGGCCCGGGTCCGCGAGGTGATCCACGAACTGGGCCTGGACGGCCGGGCCGACCAGGTGATCGCCAGCCTCTCCGGCGGCCAGCGTAAACGGGTCAGCGTCGCGCTGGAGCTGCTCACCAAGCCGTCCCTGCTCTTCCTCGACGAGCCGACCTCCGGGCTGGACCCGGGCATGGAGCGCTCGGTGATGCGGATGCTGCGCGGGCTCGCCGACGACGGCCGGACGGTGGTCGTGGTGACGCACAGCGTGCTGAGCCTGAGCGTCTGCGACCGGCTGCTGGTGCTGGCCCCGGGCGGGCGGACGGCGTACTACGGGCCGCCCGGCGAGGCGCTGGGCTTCTTCGGCTACCAGGAGTGGCCGGAGGCCTTCGAGGCCTTCGAGGACGAGGACCACGACAGCTGGCAGCAGCGGTTCCGCGGCTCCCCTCAGTACGCGCGCTACGTGGCGGCCGAGGGCGGGCCGACGCCGTCGCCCCGTCCGCACCCGACCCCGCACGAGCCCGCCGCGTCGGCCACGCCCGCCGCTCCCGTGATCGACTGGGACAAGCCGCAGGGCTGGTTCTCCCAACTGGGCACCCTGGTACGCCGGTACACCGCGGTGCTGGCCGCCGACCGGCTCTTCCTCACCATCATGGTGGTGCTGCCCTTCGTGATCGGCCTGATGTGCCGGGCGATGGCCGGCTCCCGGCTCTCCCCCGACAACGCCGTCAACTGCCTGCTCACGCTCTGCATCGGCGGTCTGCTCACCGGCGCCGCCAACTCGGTGCGCGAGCTGGTCAAGGAGCGCGCGATCTACCGGCGGGAGCGGGTGGTCGGGCTGTCCAGATCGGCCTACCTGGTCTCCAAGGTGGTGGTGCTCGGCACCGTCACGGTGGCCCAGGCCGCGGTGCTGACCGTGGTCGGCCTGGCCGGGGTGGACCTCTCCTTCGCGGTGCCGACCGGGGTGGTGATGCCGCAGCTGCCCGAACTGATCCTCGCGGTCGCGCTGCTCGCCTTCTCGGCGATGATGCTCGGCCTGGTGGTCTCGGCGCTGGTGGGCAAGGAGGAGGCCACCATGCCGCTGCTGGTGCTCCTCTCGGTGGTGCAGATCGTCTTCAGCGGCCTGATGCTCAAGCTGCACGGCGTCCCGGGGCTGGAGCAGTTCGCCTGGCTGGTCCCGTCGCGCTGGGGCCTGTCGGCGATGGCGCGCACCGTCGAGCTGCACGGCATCTTCCCGAACGCGATCACCGCCGACCCGATGTTCCGGCACCAGCGCTCCGGCTGGCTGGTGGGCATCGCGCTGCTGCCCGCGCTCTCGCTGCTGTACGGCCTGGTGGTGCTGGCCCTGCTGCGGCGGCACGAGCCGAGCATCATGCGGCGCTAGCGGAAGGGCGACCGCCGCATGGACGAGTTCGCGTTCCGCCCCACCCAGTCGCCCCGCCGGACGGGATGGCCTCCTGGGCGGCACCCGACCCGGCCCGGCCCGACGCCCGGCTCGACGCGCTGCTGCCGCTGCAGCTGCTCGACCGCCGGGGCGACTGGGCGCGGATCCTCTGCTCCAACGGCTGGACCGCCTGGGTGGA
>NZ_LFVW01000416.1:0-10334 GCF_001182915.1 Kitasatospora sp. MY 5-36 | reverse complement strand
CGCCCGCGCGAACTGCGCGCCCGCCTCTGGTACCCCGCCGCCCCGGGCGCCCGGGGCCCGTACGCGCCGTGGATGAGCCCCGCCGAGACCGCCCACCTGCAGGCCGACTACTTCGCCGTCCCCGGCGCCCGCCTCGCCTGGCCCGCCACCCACGCCCGCCCGGACGCCCCCGCCGACCGCACCCGCCGCCACCCCGTGGTCCTCAACTCCCACGGCTCCGGCGCCGACAGCGCCTTCAACACCGCGCTGGCCGAGGAACTCGCCTCCCACGGCCACGTCGTCGCCGCCGTCGACCACACCTACGACGCCGGGGAGGTCGAGTTCCCCGGCCACCGCCTGGAGGTGCGCGACAAGGCCCGCGTCCAGGCGATGACCGACGCCGCGATCGTCGCCTACCGCGCCGCCGACGTGCGCTGCCTGCTCGACCGCCTGGCGGCCGGCCCGCTGCCCGCCGGCCTGGACGGCGCCCTCGACCTCGGCGCCGTCGGCATGTTCGGCCACTCCATGGGCGGCGCCACCACCGCCCACGCCCTGCACGAGGACCCGCGCATCCGCGCCGGCGCGGTCCTGGACGGACCCCTGTTCGGCCCCGCCGCCACCGCCGACCAGACCCGCCCCCTGCTGCTGATGGCCTCCGCCTGGGACAGCCCCGCCCGCGACGCCATGTGGGACACCCTGTGGCCGCACCTGACCGGCTGGCGCCGGCGCCTGACCCTCACCCGCTCCGGCCACCTGTCCTACTGTGACCTGCAACTGCTCGTCCCCCAGGGGCAGTCCGTCTTCGCCTGGCCCGCCGACCGGCTGGAGCACTTCCTCGGCGCCGGCGACCCGCAGCGCGCCGTTGCCGCCCAACGCGCCTACCTCACCGCCTACTTCGGCCTCCACCTGCGCGGCATCCCCGCCCCGCTGCTGGACGCCCCCGCGCCGCAGTGGCCCGAGATCCGCTTCGACGCGTGAACCCTCGCCGCCGGCAGGGGCGTTCGGCCCGCTGTGCGCCGCCCCGAGGCCCGGGACCGTGGCGTCTCGCGCCGAAACCGCCACCGTCGGGATCGACGGTGGCGGCGCGGGCGCGGGAGCGGGTGCGTCAGTACGGGAGCGGGCGGTTCTCCCGGGCCCACAGCTTCTCGGTCTCGCTCTGCTCCGGGGGCGGGGTGAGGCCGTCGATCATCCACAGGTTCCGCGGCGTCTCGTCGACGTGGAACTCGCAGTACAGGCCGCGGTCGGTGGTGTGGGGCGCGAGGAGGGCGGCGAGCGCCTCGCGGGTGCGCCTGCGCAGGTCCGGGTCCTCGGTGTGGCGGGCGATGTGCTCGACCACGACCCGTACGGCCGCGCCGTGCGGTTCGCCGCCGACGTGGAAGGAGTCGGCGGCGACCTCGTGGAAGAGGACCACCACGTAGAACTTCGGCAGTCCGAAGCGGGTGTAGAAGCCCGTGATGTCGGTGGAGAGCTGCTTCTTCTGCCCGGGGTCGTAGGTGCCGGGCGGGTGGTAGACGTGCCACAGGGGCATGGCGGTTCCTCCTGGTCGTCGGTCGGGTCGGGGTTTTTCGTCGGCGGTCGGGCCGGTGGTCCTGCCGGGGTGTCAGCGGCGGCCGAGGACGGCCAGGTCGTCCACGGGGCCCGACAGGGCGGCCTTCAGGGCCCGGGTGGCGTCGTCGACCAGCACCTCGTGCTCGCCGCGCTCGACGCCGTCCAGGACGGCGCGGGCCACCTCGGCGGGCGGGATCTTGTCGACCGGGACGGCCGCGACCATCTCGGTGTCCGCGAAGCCCAGGTGCACGCCGACGACCTGCGTGCGCTGGGCGGCGAGCTCCAGGCGCAGCGAGTTGGTCAGGGACCACAGCGCGGCCTTGGAGGCCCCGTAGGCCCCGGCCCCGGCGCCCCAGGACAGCAGCGAGTGGATGTCGACCAGCGCGCCGCCGCCGCGGGCGGCCAGCACCGGGGCGAAGGCCTGGGCGATGCGCAGCGGGCCGAGCACGTTGGTCTCGAAGGTGTCCCGGACCAGCGCGAGGTCGGCGCTGAGCAGCGGCGCCGGGTACAGGACGCCGGCGTTGTTGAAGACGATGTCGACGTCGTCGGCGCGGGCCGCGAGGGCGGCCACCGAGGCGTCGTCGGTGACGTCCAGCGCGAGGACCTCCACGCGCGGGTCCTCGCTGGTGTCGGGGGTGCGGGCGGTGGCGTAGACCTTCTTCGCGCCGCGGGCCAGCAGTTCCGCGGTGAACGCCCGGCCCAGGCCCCGGCGGCCTCCGGTGACCAGGGCGGTGGAGCCTTCGATCACGGTCATGGTGCATCTCCTCGCTCTCGGGGCGGCACGGGCCGTCGCCGGCGGGTGCCGCAGCATTTAGATTATTACCATCATCTAAAGGGGATGGGAAAGTGGACGCACCAAGTGGAAGCACCGACCGGACGCACCACGCGTCGTACGAGAGGGAAGGAGCCGCGGCATGCCCCGCGTGTCCCGCGCCGAGGCCGAACGCACCCGCAACCGGGTCGTCGACCACACCGCCCGCCTGATCCGCGAGAAGGGCGCCGACCAGGTCAGCGTCCCCGAGGCGATGGCCGCCGCCGGACTCACCCACGGCGGCTTCTACCGCCACTTCGCCTCCAAGGACGACCTCCTCGCCGAGGCCCTCACCGCCGCCTTCACCGAACGGCGCGACGCCATGGAACAACTCGCCGACCAGCCGCCCGCCCGGCGCACCCCCCGCGCCGAGTTCCTCCACCGCTACCTGTCCGAACTCCACCGCGACCACCCCGGCCACGGCTGCGCCGCCGCCGCCCTCGCCGCCGACGCCGCCCGCACCGAACCCGGCACCCCGCTGCGCACCGCCTACACCGCCGGACTGCGCGACCTCGTCGACGCCCTGGCGGCCCTGCCCGAACCCGCCGAACGGCAGGAGGCGCTCGCCGACCTGTCCACCATGGTCGGAGCACTGCTGCTCGCCCGGGCGAGCCAGGACCCCGACCTGTCCGGGGAGTTCCTGGCCGCCGCCCGCCACCGCCTGGCCGTCGGAGACGGGGACGGGGACGGAGACGGGGACGGGGACGGGGACGGAAACGGGGGCGGGGAGCCGGCGACCGCGTAGGGTCCGTACGTACGTGGACCTGGCGAAAGGACGGACCGTGCCGATCAGAGGCGTGCTCTTCGACGTCGACGACACCCTGTTCGACTACTCGGGCTCGGAACGGGCGGGCATCCTCGCCCACCTGCGCCACCTCGACCTCCTGCACCGCGTCCCCGACCCGCAGACGGCGGTGGCGCTGTGGCGCGAGGTCCTGGACGAGCAGTACGCCCGCTTCCTGGCCGGGGAACTCACCTTCACCGGCCAGCAGCGCGAACGCGTCCGCCGCTTCCTCGCCCGCCTCGGCGAGGACACCGCCGCCATGCCCGACGAGGCCGCCACCGCCTGGTTCGCCGGCTACACCGCCCACCGCGACGCCGCCTGGACCGCCTTCCCCGACGCCGCCCCCGTCCTCGCCGCCCTCGCCCCCACCCACCGGCTCGGCATCGTCTCCAACGCCCCGATGGACCAGCAGCGCCCCAAACTCCACGCCACCGGCCTGCTGCACCACTTCGCCGACACCGCCCTCGTCGGCTCCGACCGGCCCGGCGAGGCCAAACCCGCCCCCGCCATCTTCCTGACCGGCTGCGCCCGCCTGGGCCTGCCCCCGCACGAGGTCGCCTACGTCGGCGACAGGTACGACCTGGACGCCCTCGGCGCCCGGGGCGCCGGCCTGCGCCCCTTCTGGCTCGACCGCGCCGCCTCCCGCACCCCGGTCGACGACGGCATCCACGTCCTGCACACCCTGGCCGAACTGCCCGCCGCCCTGCGGACCTGAGCCGGGGCCGCCCGGTCGCGCGGGAAGTCGGCCCGGCCGGCTTCCCGCGTCGCGGGGAGTGGGCGCGCTGCGCCGCTCGCCCCGCGCGCGGGCGTCCCGGTCGGCCGCTCAGTCGTCGAGGCCGAACAGGGCGCGGCAGCCCTCGTCCAGGCCGGTGACGGTGACCGGGGTGCGGGCGTGCCCGGCCCAGGCCTCGGGGGTCAGGCGCAGGCGCTGGGAGACCACCACCCGCCCGTCCAGGACGTCGCGGTCGATGCCGTCGCCGCGGTAGCCGAGCCGGCGCGAGACGGCCAGGGAGGAGTGGTTGTCGGAGAAGGACAGCGACCTCGCCGACCGCGTCCCCAGCTCCGCGAAGGCCAGGTGGAGCATCGCGGCGCGCATCTCGGTGCCCAGGCCCTTGCCCTGGAACTCCAGGCCGAGCCAGGAGCCCGAGACGATCTCGCGCCGCACGCCGAACTCCTTGGCGCGCATGTCCTGGATGCCCACCGGGCGCCCCTCGTGGAAGGCCACCAGGTTCAGCGCCCAGTCCTGCGCGCTCCAGCGCCCCAGCCGCCGCCAGTGCAACTGCACCACGTGCCGGGCCCGTTCGGCCGGCGGCAGCTCGCCCCACGGCGTCAGGAACGGGCGCTCCTCGGGCGGGTGGACGCCGCGGGCGGCGACGTCGGCCACCTCGGCGAGTTCGTCCTCGGTGGGCAGGCGCAGCTCCAGGCGGGGCGAGGACACGCGCAGCCCCCGCAGGGGCCAGTGGTCGATGATCATCGAGCCAGTGTGCCCAGCCCGCCCGCGCCGCGCACCGCCATTTCCACCTCGCCTTCACGTCCGCCTCCGCCCCGAATCCACCTCCCGGGGGACAGCGGTGGCGACCCGACTTGACGCGCCGTCACCTACAGTCGTGCGATGAGCGCACGAAGTGATACTCGGCTGGTCGGAGGACCGCCACCCCCGCACCGCCTGCCCACCCTCACCTCCCTGCGCTTCGCCGCCGCCCTCGCCGTCTTCCTCTTCCACGCCTTCCTCATCGCCGACCCGCTGCACCCCGGCGCCCCGCTCGGCTTCTTTGCCGACCCCCGCCTCGCCGCCGCCCTCGCCCACGCCACCTCCAAGGCCGGCTACGCCGGGGTCTCGTTCTTCTTCGTTCTCAGCGGTTTCGTCCTGACCTGGTCGGCGCGCGAGCGCGAACGCCCCGCCGCGTTCTGGCGCCGGCGCCTGGCCCGGATCTACCCCAGCCACCTGGCGATGTGGGCGGCCGCCGCCCTCCTGTTCGCCTGGGCCGCCCCGGTGCGCACCTGGCTGCCCAACCTCCTGCTCGTCCACGCCTACTCGCCCGACCCGGACATCAACTCCGGGATGAACATGCCCAGTTGGTCGCTGTGCTGCGAGGCCCTGTTCTACCTGCTCTTCCCGCTCCTGCACCGCGCCGTACGGCGCCTGCCCGCACGCGCCCTGCTCCCGGCCCTGGCCGCCGCCCTGCTGGCCGCCGCGGCCGTCGCGGGAGCCGACGCGGTCCTGCTGTCCGACCGGCCCCGGATCCCCCAACTGCCCGTCTCCCTCGACCAGCTGTGGTTCGGCTACCTCTTCCCGCCGGCCCGGCTGCCGGAGTTCGTCCTCGGCATGCTGCTGGCCCGCGCCGTCGCCGCCGGCCGCGCCCCGCGCGTCCCCCTGGCCGCCGCCGCCCTCCTGGTGGCGCCCGCCTACGCGCTCGCGCTCGCCGTCCCCTCGCCCTACGACTTCGTCCTGCCGATGGTCCTGCCGCTCGCGCTGGTCATCTGCGCCGCCGCCCAGCACGACCTGCGGCGCGGCGCCGGGGACCCGCCGCCGCGCCGCCCGGCCCAGTGGCTGGGCGCCGTCTCCTTCGGCTTCTACCTCTGCCAGGGCGTCGTCCTCTTCCACGGCCGCCCCCTGCTGTTCGGCGACCGCACCTACCCCGCGCCGCTCGCCGCCCTGCTGACCGTTGCCGCCTTCGGCGCGACCCTGGCCGCCGGGGCCCTCAGTCACGCCCTGGTCGAGCGCCCCGCGGTACGGCGCCTCGCCGGCCGGGCGGCGGGAGCCGGCTGAGGGACGGCGGTGCGGGCGAGGGGCGCGCCGTTCAGTCCGTCGGCCAGGCCCGCAGGTCGGCCAGGGTGAGTGTCCGGAAGCGGCCTTCGCCGTCCCCCATGACGAGCAGTTGGAACTGCTCGGGGTCCGACCACGGGAGCCGCGCGGCGATCCGGGCGAACTCGGCGAACGGCAGGTGGTTCAGGGCGCCGCCGTAGAGGTGGGGAGGCCGCTTCGTGCCGCCCCAGGGGTGCTCCTCGGTGGAGATGTTCCGCAGGCTCCGGCGGACGGGCCGTCAGCGGCCAGGGGCGGGGCGGACGGGGGCGTCGGGGGCGTCGAGGGCGGCGACCTCGCGCACCGCGTCGGCGATGGCGCGGAAGTCCTTCTTCAGGATCGCGCCGTGGTTGCTGGGCACCTTCGCGCTGATCCGGATGTGCGGGTTGCGCGCGGTGACCGCCGGCAGGGCCGCGCGGATCAGCTCCTGCTCGTCGCCCTTGCTGCCCAGCGAGGTCCCCGAGGCGACCACGTACCGGGTCGGGACGGTGATGGCGTCCAGCACCGGGCCCAGTGCGGCGGCGCTGCCGATCCTGCCGAGTTCGATGTTGGACTCCGACATCTGCCGGTGGGTCATCCGCGGGGTCAGGCCGGTGGGGCGGGTCAGTGCCATGAGCGGTGCCCACCGCCGGAACTGCGTGCGGATGCGCTGCTCCAGTTCCTCGGTCAGCCAGTCGTAGGGCAGCGCGCCGTCCACCAGGACCGCGCCGACGGCGCGGCCCGGGTTGCGCGAGGCCCAGTGCGCGGCGACGAACGCCCCGTAGGACCAGCCCACCAGCAGGGCCCGCCGCACGCCGCGGGCCGCGAGGACGGCGTCGACGTCCCGGACGGCGGCCTCGAAGGAGTAGTCCGCGGAGCGCTTCGACGTCCGGCCGCGGGCCCGCTCGTCGTAGGTGATGTGCCGCAGGCCCGGGCCGAGGTCGGCGAGGACGCGCCGCCAGTAGCCCTGGGTGGCGAACTGGCCGTTGAGGTAGAGCACGGGCAGGCCGGGGCCGCCGGTGTCGGTGGCGGCCAGGGCGGTGTCGTCGACCGGCACCAGGCCGGTCCACGGGGCAGGTCCGGTCGCGGGTGCGGTGCTGTTCGTCATGGTGTCCCCCTTGGACGGGTGTCGGGCCCCGGGACGGGGTCAGAGGCTGCGGGCGGTGATGTCGCCGTGGGAGGTGGTGGCGCGGATGTCGAGCACGGTGGCGCCGTCGTTGCGCAGGGAGTTGGCGACGCGGCCGTGGCCGGTGCCGGCGTCCAGGGCGGCGCAGACCCCGGCGGCGGCGCCGACGGTGATGCTCCCGGACTGGGTGCTCAGCTCGACGGTGCCCCGGTGGGCCTCGGTGACGCGGATGTCGCCCCGGGTGGTGCTGATCCGGGCGGGCCCGCCGAGGCGGCCGACCTCGACGTCGCCGTCGACGGCGCTCAGCTGCAGGCTCGCCGCCTCGTCGACCTTGGTGTGGCGGTACGCGCCGTCGAAGGCGACGTCGCCCAGGCGGCCGACGACGCGCAGTTCGGCGGCCGCGGCCTTGCCCCGTACGGCGGAGCCGGCCGGCAGCTGGACGGTGACCTCCAGGGAGCCGGTGGGGCCGAGCAGCTGGCCGCCGGACGCGGAGGTGACGATCCGCAGGACGCCGTCCTCGTAGGCGACGGCGGTCTGCTCGGCGGCCCGGACGTCGCGGCCCTTGCCGGGCTCGGCGGCCCGGACCTCGACGGTGGTGTCGACGCGCTCGGCGGCGATGAACCGCACGCGCCCGCCGGGGATGTCCAGGACGACGGTGACCGGGGCGGGGGTGGCGAACTTCTGCATGCTGCGCTCCTGTGCGGTTTCGTTCCATCGGTGTTTCCGACATTGGAAACGCTACGTTGCTTTCAAGATCTCGGCAACTAGTTCGTTGCGTCAAAGTGGCGTAATAGCAGGTGGATAGCGGGAAACTGTTGCAACGGACGCACGGGTAACGCAACGGACGCCATCCCGATCATTGCAATGGTCTGAAGGTGAACGCTAAGGTGGGGGCCGACCGGGAACCACACGGCCGACCGGGAACCACCCGGCCACCACCACCGAGGAGAACGCGATGCCGGGAGGCAGGCTCACCCAGCAGGAACGCCGGCAGATCGCCCTGGGGCTGGCCGACAGCCTCCCCTACGCCGAGATCGCCCGACGCCTGGAACGCCCCACCTCGACCGTCACCCGCGAGGTCATGCGCAACGGCGGCCCCGTCGCCTACCGCGCCGACCTCGCCCACCGCGCCACCGAACACCGCGCCCAGCGCCGCCGCCCCGCCCCCACGGCCGGCCCACGACCCGGCACCCACCCCCACGGCCGCGACGACGAGGCCGTGGCCGCCTACGAGGAACAGCTCACCACCGTCCTCATGGGCTCCGGCCTCAACCGGATGGGCGCCCGCGTGGTCACCTGCCTGTCCACCACCGACGCCGGCAGCCTCACCGCCGCCGAACTCGCCCAACGCCTCCAGGTCAGCCCCGCCTCCATCTCCAAGGCGATCGCCTTCCTGGAGAGCCAGAGCCTGGTGCGCCGCGAACGCGACGAACGCCGCCGCGACCGCTACATCGTCGACGACGAGCTCTACTACCAGGCCGTCATCGCCAGCGCCCGCGCCAACGACAGGGTCATCGAGACCGCCCGCCAGGGCGTCGCCGTCCTCGGCCCCGGCACCCCCGCCGCCGTCCGCCTGGAGAACATCGCCCGCTTCCTCGACTTCATCAGCGAAAGCATCGTCCGCGCCGCCGAACAGGCCCGCGAAGTCCTCCACACCAAACCCGCGACTGTTATCAAGAGCGAGGCCCCGGAGTAGGAAGTCGACCCCGCCGACTTCCCGCTCCGGGACCGTGAAGGGTCAGGCCGCCCGGCGCAGCGCGGCCTTCTCGATCGTCCGCACCCGCCGCCACGTGTACACCCACGCGTCGATGTCCCGCACCCCGCAGATCTGCAGGAAGTGCCGCACCTTCTCCATCTGCGGAAGGGACGTCGCGTTGAGCATGTCGGAGATCGTGCTGCGCCGCAGGACCTTGCCGTAGGCCGTATGCCGCTGCTGGTGCAGCCGCGCGCTGCGCTCCTCCAAGTGGCGCAGCGACGGCTCGCCGGCCCAGACCCTGACGTCCTCCAGGCCCTCGACGAACTCCCGCGCGGTGGAGATCAGCACGGGATCGGGCTCGCCCGCGGCCGGGACCGGTACGCGCCAGTCGGGGGCGGGCGGCGTCTTGTCGGACGTCCGCGCACGGATGGGGAGTTCCGCCATCGCTTCCTGGTGAAGGAGCAGCGCGCGCTGATAGGCGCGCTCGCCCACGTCCATCGCGTGCAGCAGCGCTCGCAGCTGCCCCTCTGAGGGCAGAAGGCGCCCCCGGACGACCTCGAACATGATGGAGGGGGACATGCCGCTCCCGCGTGCGAGCTCTTTCAAGGATCGCCCGGAAACGGATCGACGGTGACTCTGCAGCTCGTGCGCGAGCTCCTCGCGTGCGTTCATCGCCGCCCCCGCGCGGCCGTGCCGGAGGCCTCGACGGCGGCGGTGACGATGACGGTCACCAGCGCCTCGACGGCGTACCCGAGGACGATCAGGGCGATGACGCCGGCCAGGGCGACCGCGAGGAACGCGGCGGACAGCGCGGCCCGCCGCAGGCCGGAGCCCTCGGCGGGCGGGGTGGCGGGCGGCGGCGTGCGCCGTACCGCGCATCGGAGTTCGAGCAGCACAGTGGTCCCTTCTGAACCCTCAACCCGGACGTGGGGATTGCCGTCCCCTGGGCCACCCGGCGGGTGGTTGGGCCAGATCATGCGCGGGCCGCGAGGCGCCGCGCAAGTTCCGGTCGGCGGCGGCAACCGGGCTTCGCGGAACGTGACTTGACCCGTCTTCGGGACGCGTTCGGACACCGCCGCCGCGCCGCCGGCGCGCACGTGTCCGAAGCCGTCCGAGACCGTCCGGGCGCCCTCGGGCAGGTCGCCGGGATCGCGCCTGCTCGGGGCGGTCCGGCGTCCGGGAGTGTCCGAAGCCGTCCGACCGGCTTGGTCGCAGCGCCGCCGGCTGCCACAGTGCAACCCGAGAGCCCTTCCCCTCAACCCGGACGGTCTCCCCGGGCGGAGCGCTGTTGCCGCAGCCCCGCCGTGACGCGGATCACATCGGAGAAGGCCTGCCCCCGTCCAGGGAGCAGGCCTTCTCCTCGTTCCCTCCGGCCGGTCAGGGCGTCAGGAGCAGCCGCCCGCGCAGGCCTCCGGCCTCCAGGCGGCGGTGGGCGTCGGCGGCGTCGGCCAGCGGGAGGGTGTCGGCGACCCGCAGGGTGAGGCGGCCGTCGGCGGCGAGGCCGGACAGGCGGGCCAGCGCCGGGCCGTCGGCGGTGATCCACACGTTGGCGACCCGGATGCCGCGCAGGGCCACCGGGGCGCTGCCGGCCGCGACCGCGACGAAGGC
>NZ_LFVW01000415.1:0-10363 GCF_001182915.1 Kitasatospora sp. MY 5-36 | reverse complement strand
CTGCCGCACCGGGACAGCCGCACCGAGGCGGCCGCCGCCGTCCCGCCCCGCCCGGACCGCCCGCCGGTGGTCCCCGCCGCCGATCCGGCCGCGCCGGCCCGTCCGGTCGACCTGGCCAAGGGCGAGCCGATGATCCGTTCACGGCCGATCTCCTGACGGCCGGGCCCGGGCCCGTCTCCCGGGCCGGTTCCCCGGCCCTCGACCGGGGGCGGCGACCACCGCCGAATCCCGTCCCGGTACGCTCGTCACGGAAAGTCCGCACGATCACCAGATGTGAAATACGTGACACCTGGGGTGATATCACCGGCCAGATGTGACAAATCGGGCGCAGGTGGGTACAAACAGGGGCGGCACTACAGACGACGCATGTCCCGGGACGGGAATCTTCGTCGGAAGCCGAGCGTTGACCGAACGACGAAGAACAGCGACCACTAGTCCTGTGGGCCATAAGCCCGGGAGGCACGATTCATGAGCGAGCGAGCTCTCCGCGGCACGCGACTCGGGGCCACTAGCTACGAGACCGACCGTGGTATCGATCTGGCTCCCCGCCAGACCGTCGAGTACGCATGTCAGAACGGACACCGTTTCGAGGTTCCTTTCTCGGTCGAGGCCGAGATCCCCGCGACCTGGGAATGCCGCTTCTGTGGACAGGAGGCGGCGCTTCTCGACGGCGACGAGCCGGAAGAGAAGAAGATCAAGCCGACGCGCACCCATTGGGACATGCTGATGGAGCGCCGGACGCGCGAGGAGCTGGAGGAGGTGCTGGCCGAACGGCTGGCCGTGCTCCGCTCCGGCGGGATGAACCTCGCGGTACACCCGCGAGACACCCGTAAGAGCGCCTGACACCTCGCTCCCGCCCCGTGCGGGAGGACGCGAAAAGGGACCCTGGTCACCAGGGTCCCTTTCGCGTTGTCCACGACGGGCGCAGGTGTCGTCCGCGCGACGAGCCCCCGAGGGGCGGGGTGTCCGCCTCTCCGGGGGCTCGTACGTCGGGACGGTCCGGTCAGCCGGCGATCGGCGGGCGGTAGGTGGTGTCCGGGCCCTGCGGGCCGCGCGGGCCGTCCTCCGGGTCCACGACCTCGCCCTGGACCACCTTGCCGTCCGGGCGGTGGATGCGCAGCTGCTCCTGGAGCCGCATCGCGTCCGCGAACGGGTCGGCCCCGGCGGCGGAGGTGCTGCGCAGCGCCTTGTCCGCGGCCCGGCGCCCGACCGCGCGCCACAGCGCCCGGGTGGGCGGGAAGAGCAGGGTCAGGGCCACCAGGTCCGTCAGGAGGCCGGGGACGATCAGCAGCAGGCCGGCCAGCACGGTCATGCTGGTGCCGGTCTGCGGCTGCTGGGACTGCGGGTTCTTGCTCTGCTCGATCGCCGCCGACAGCGCCTTCAGCCCGGCCCGCTTGATCAGCGAGCCGCCGATCAGGACGCCCGCGACGAGCAGCAGCACGACGGTGAGGCCGCCCAGCCACGAGCCGACCTGGACCAGCAGCCAGATCTCCAGCACCAGCCAGGCGGTGATCAGCAGCGGCAGCACCCGGCGGAGCCTGCTACGCGGGGCCGGACGGGTGGGGGTAGCTTGCTGGGTCACGGTACGAATCCACTCCAAGCGGTGCTCTGCGCGCCGCACGGGAGGTCCGGGCCGGCTACGGCACCACCTGGTCCAACGATTCCTGCCCGGCCGGTGTTCCGGACGGGGCCTTCCGGCGGCGGCCGACCAGCACCGCCGCGCCGCAGGCCAGCAGGCCGCCGACGGCCAGCGTCCACTCGGGGGCGGCGCCGACCCGGTCGGCCACCGTGGTGCCGTCGCGCAGCGGGACGGTGGCCGACAGCTCGGCCGCGGTCAGCTCCTCGGTGCGCTGCTGGACGCCGCCGTCCGGGCCGATCACCGCGCTGATGCCGCTGGTGGCGGCGATCAGCACCGCCCGGCCGTGCTCGACGGCCCGCAGCCGGCTCATCGCCAGCTGCTGCTCGGGCTGGCCGGTCTTGGCGTAGGTCGCGTTGTTGGTCTGGACGACCAGGACCCGGGCGCCGCTGTCCACGGTGTCGCGGACGATCTCGTCGTACGCGATCTCGAAGCAGATCACGTCGCCGATCCGGGCCGGGCCGAGCTGCATCACGCCGTTGTGGTCGCCGGGGTAGAAGTCCCGGGCGACCCGCTGGAGGCGGGTGATCACCTTCATCAGCTGGGCGCGGAAGGGCACGTACTCGCCGAACGGGACGGGGTGCTGCTTGGTGTAGGAGGCGCCGGGGCCGGTGACCGGGTCCCAGACGATGCCCTCGTTCTGGACGTGCTGCGCGTCCGGGCCGTCCACCAGGGTGCCGACCAGGGTGGGCACGCCGACCGCCTTCACGGCCTCGTCGATCCGCTGGCGGGCCAGCGGGTCGCTGAACGGGTCGAGGTCGGAGGAGTTCTCCGGCCAGATCACGATGTCGGGGCGCTCGACCTTGCCGGCCCTGATGTCGGCGGCGAGCCGCTCGGTGGCCGCGGCGTGGTTGTTGAGGACCATCATCGGGCGGCCCAGGAAGTCCATGCCCGGGTTGGGCACGTTGCCCTGGACGATGGCGACCTTGACGGTGTCGTCGGCGGCCGTGGGCACCGGGACGAGGTAGCCGGCCAGCAGCGCGGCCACCGCCCCGAGCGCCGCCAGCGCGGCCGCCTTCGGGGCCCTGCCGGGCCCGCGCAGCCGCAGGGCGGCCCAGGCCAGCAGGGCGCCCGACAGGGCGACCGCGAAGGTCACCAGCGGCGCGCCGCCGAGCGCGGCCAGCGGGGTGTACGGGGTGGCGGTGTTGGCGAAGGCGAGCCGGCCCCAGGGGAAGCCGCCGAGCGGCAGCCGGTCGCGGGCCCACTCCTGGGTGATCCACAGGCAGGCCGTCCAGAGCGGCCAGCCGGGCAGCCGGGAGGTGACGGCCAGGGCGCCGCCGAGCAGGGCCAGGAACAGCGCCTCCACGACCGACAGGCCGATCGTGGCGTCCCAGCCGACCACCCGCAGCCAGCTGAGCAGCATCAGGAAGAACGGCAGGCCGAACGCGAAGCCCGTCCACAGGCCCTGGCGGAAGGTGCGGCCCCGGGTGAGCAGCGACAGCGCGGCGACGCCGAGCAGCGACAGCGGCCACAGGTCGTACGGCGGGAAGGCGAGGGCCAGCAGCAGGCCGGCCAGGGCGGCGAGGCCGGTGCGCGGGAGGCCGGCGCGGACCTTGGCGAGCGCACGGGCTCCGCGGCTCGCCCGGGGCGCCGGCTCCTGCGGCTCGGGGACGGCCTCGGGCCGTTCCTGGGTGACGGGAGTGGCCACCGGCGCACCATCTTCCTGGGGCTTGCTGTTCGGACGCTGTGCGAAGAAGGTACCCCGGAAGGTCGGAGACCCGTGAGGTCAGGGTGGTAGCGGGGTCAGCGCGGGGTGTAACGGACCTCCCGCAGCGGCCAGTGCCCGGTGAGCCAGTCGGAGACGGCGCGGTACAGCGGGGCGTCCAGGTGGGCGCGGTCGGCCCGGACCCAGGAGCTGACCGAGACCGCGGACGGGTCCTCGCGGTCCGGGTAGATGTAGACGCAGCCGATCACCTCGTCGCGGTCCGGCTCCAGGACGGTGTAGGTGAAGCCGGTGCGGGCCTCGAAGTCGGCGGCGTGCCGGCGCAGGTCGTCGAGGTTCCGCTCCGGCGGCATCCCGTCGGCGGGCGGCCAGCCGCGGCCGGCCCAGCCGGGGGTGGCGCGGATGTGGGCGATGGAGCCCGTCCAGGCGGCGTGGTCGGAGGCGTTGTGCCGCTCGCCCAGGGGTTCCAGGCGGAACTCCGGGGCGAGCAGCTCGCGCGGGACGGTGAAGTCGGCGGGTACCAGGGTCATGGTGGTCAACCTAGGCCGCGGTGACCCGCCGATCCACGGGGTTTACCGCTGGTACACCGTGCGGCCGCGGACGACGGTGCGCAGGCAGGTCGGCAGCGGGTGGCCCGGGGTGAGGTCGGGCAGGCCGGGGGTGCCGGAGCGCGGGTCGGTGGACCAGCCGGCCACCCGGGAGTCGGGGGCCTGGACGACCAGCTCGCCGGCCGCCCAGATCGCGTAGCTGGCGACCGCGCCGGGGACCAGCACGCCGTCCTGGTCCCGGCCGACGGCGCGCCAGCCGCCCCGGGTGTGGGCGGTGAAGGCGGCCCGCACCGAGATCTGGTGGTCCAGGGTCCGGTGGAAGGCCGCCGCGCGGACGGTGCCCCAGGGGTCCAGCGGGGTGACCGGGGCGTCCGAGCCGAAGGCCAGCGGGACGCCGGCCCGCAGCAGCGCGGCGAAGGGGTTGAGGGCGGCCGCGCGCTCGGCGCCCAGGCGCTGGACGTACATGCCCTCGGGCCCGCCCCAGGCGGCGTCGAAGGCGGGCTGGACGGAGGCGGTCAGGCCGAGTTCGGCGAAGGCGGCGACGGCCTCGTCGTCCAGGGCCTCGGCGTGCTCGACGCGGTGGCGCAGGGCCTTGACCCGGTCGGCGCCGACCCGGGCGCCGGCCTCCCGGACGCCCTCGATCACGGCGGCCACGGCCGCGTCGCCGATCGCGTGGAACCCGGCCTGGAGCCCGGCCCCGGTGCAGGCGGCGACGTGGTCGGCGACCTGCCCGGCGGTCAGGTAGGCGGTGCCGGTGTGCCCGGCGTCCGCGTACGGGGCGTGCAGGCAGGCGGTGTGCGAGCCGAGCGCGCCGTCCACGAAGAGGTCGCCGCCGGCGCCCACCGCACCGAGCCGGCGGGCGGTCTCGACACCGCCCAACTCGCCCCAGTAGCCGAAGACTTCGGGCCCCTCGCCGTCAGCGGCGAGAGCCAGCAGGGCGGCCAGGTCGGCCTCCGAGGAGATCTCCGGGCCGGCGCACTCGTGCAGGGCGCCGATGCCGAGCTCGGCGGCGCGGGCCAGGGTGGCCCGCTGGGCGCGGCGGCGCTGCTCGGGGGTCAGCCGGGCCAGCGCGGTCCGCCGCACGACGTGGTGGGCGTCCCTGGTGAGCGGGCCCTCGGGGTTGAAGCCGGGCGCCTCGGCCAGGCCCTCGGTGAGGTCGCGCAGCGCCGTGGTGGCGAGGGCGGAGTGCACGTCGGTGCGGGAGAGGTAGAGGGCGGCGCCGCGGGCGGCGGCGTCGAGCTCGGCGAGCGTGGGCGGGCGGCCCTCGGGCCAGCCGCTCTCGTCCCAGCCGTGGCCGATCAGCACCCCGCCGGGCTCGGGCCGGGCGTCGACGAAGGCGGTGACGGCGGCCAGGGCGGCGGCCAGCGAGGGGCTGCCGGTGAGGTCGAGGCCGGTGAGCGCCAGGCCGGTGGCGGTGGCGTGCACGTGGGCGTCCACGAAGGCGGGGGTGACCAGGGCGCCGTCCAGCTCGACGATCTCGTCGGCGGTCGCGGCGTACGCCTCGGCGGCGCCGTCGCTGCCGACCCAGGCGACGTGCCCGCCCTCCACGAGCATCGCGGTGGCGAAGGGGTCGGCGGGGCTGTAGACGGCGCCGCCGCGCAGCAGGACGGTCCGGGGAGTGCGTTCGGTCATGCGGCCTAGTCTGCACCCCGCCCGTTCGCGGTCAGAGCTTCGGGGGTCGTGCCTCGTACGGGGTGGACAGGACGACGGTGGTGCGGGTGGAGACGCCGGCGGCGCTGCGGATGCGGGCGAGCAGGTCCTCCAGGTCCCCGGGGGCGCCGACGCGGACCTTGAGTATGTAGTTCTCGTCCCCGGCGACGCTGTGGCAGGCCTCGATCTCGGGCAGGCCGGCCAGCCGTTCGGGGGTGTCGTCCGGGGCGCTCGGGTCGAAGGGTTTGACCGAGATGAACGCGGTCAGCGCCAGGTCGACGGCGTCGGGGTCGATGATCGCGGTGTAGCCGCGGATCACCCCGCGCTGTTCGAGGCGGCGCACCCGCTGGTGCACCGCCGAGGTGGACAGGCCGGTGGCCTTGCCCAGGTCCGTGTAGCTCATCCGGCCGTCTTCGAGGAGCAGCTGGACAATGCGTTGGTCGAGATCCTCCACAGTGCGCAAACCTACCCGGTCGGGAGCACGGGGGGCGCACGCGGTGGCACGGGGAGGGATCGCAGGTACCGGGCGGGCACATGCCGGGCGAATGTGGCGTCCGGTGTGGCCAAGGACACACCCGGTGCATCACGGTGCACGGGACCGCAGGGTTATGAGTCCTGATCACAGGGAAGTGCTGGTTGTGGCCCTGGACGACCACGCCGGGCCCGATCCTAGGGGGATCCTCATGCCTGCTACTGACCAGCGTGTGCTGGGCGCCGACGAGACCGACGATATGACCGACCGCGAGGACCTCGCGGTCGATTACATGCCGGGCACCGACCCCGGCGAGGCGGAGAACTGGGACATCTTCCGGGTCGACTGCCCCGAGTGCCGCCGCCCGATCGCCCTGGTGGCGGACGAGGACCGGCTGCCGCAGCACGCGCTGCTGCCGACCGCCTGGAACCCCTTCGCCCCCGCGATCTGCCCGGGCTCGGGCACCCCGACGGACGACCTGGCCGAGGTCGAGGCCCCGGAGGACGCCGAACCGGCCCGGATCGACGCGCTGTTCAAGCTCCCGACCGGGCTGGACTGGCGCACCCAGCCGTTCTCGCACGCCGTCGCGCACCGCCCGGTGCGGCTCGCCGCGGTCGGCCAGGCCGCTCCGACCGCGCCCGCCGCCCCGACGGTCGCGACGATGCGGGCCGCCATCCCCGAGCAGCGCCGCCGTCGTCCGGCGCTGACCGCCCGTACCGCCAAGGCGAGCTGACGCTCCGCCGGGAACGCCTCCGGCCGTCACTCCGCACCCTGGAGTGACGGCCGGAGGCCGTGAGGGAGCCGGGCCTGTCCGGTGGGTTTTGTCGGACCCGGCAAGGACCCGCCGGACAGGCCCTGGGCCGTCAGGCCTTCGTGAGGTGGCGGCCGATCACCAGGCGCTGGATCTGGTTGGTGCCCTCGACGATCTGCAGCACCTTGGCCTCGCGCATGTAGCGCTCGGCCGGGAAGTCCTGGGTGTAGCCGTAGCCGCCGAGCACCTGGACGGCGTCGGTGGTCACCCGCATCACCGCGTCGGTGCAGAACAGCTTGGCCATCGCCGCCTCCTTGGAGAACGGGCGGCCGGCGTCCCGCAGCCGGGCGGCGGAGAGGTAGAGCGAGCGGCCGGCCTCGATCTGGGTGGCCATGTCGGCGAGCATGAAGGACAGGCCCTGGAACTCGGCGATCGGGCGGCCGAACTGGCGCCGGGTGCGGGCGTAGTCGACGGCGAGGTCGAGCGCGGCCTGGGCCACCCCTATCGCGCAGGCGGCGATGCCGAGGCGGCCGGAGTCCAGCGCGGCGAGCGCGATCTGGAAGCCCTGTCCCTCCTCGCCGACCAGCCGCTCGCGGGGCACCCGGGCGCCGTCGAAGTGCAGCTGCGCGGTCGGCGAGGACCACATGCCCATCTTGTGCTCCGGCGGGGCCGCGGACAGGCCCTGCTGGGTGCCGGGGACCAGCAGGCAGCTGATGCCCTTGGGGCCGTCGACGCCGGTGCGCACCAGGGCGCTGTAGAAGTCGGCCTGGCCGCCGTGGGTGATCCACGCCTTGGTGCCGTTCACCACGTACGTGTCGCCGTCGAGGTCGGCGCGGGTGCGCAACGCGGCCGCGTCGGAGCCGGACTGCGGCTCGGAGAGGCAGTAGGCGCCGAGCTGCTCGCCGGAGAGCATGGCGGGCAGCCACGTCTCGCGCTGCTCGTCGGTGCCGAAGGTGGCCAGCGCGTGGCAGGACAGGGTGTGCACGCTGACGCCGAGGCCGACGGCCAGCCAGCCGGCCGCGAGCTCCTCCAGCACCTGCAGGTACACCTCGTAGGGCTGGTCGCCGCCGCCGTACTTCTCGTCGTACGGGAGGGAGAGCAGGCCGGCTTCGCCGAGGGTGCGGAAGACCTCCCGCGGGAAGCGGCCGGCGGCCTCGTCCTCCGCCGCGCGCGGCTGGAGCTCGCGCTGGACCAGGTCCCGGGTGAGGCCCAGCAGCTCGCGGGCCTCCTCGGTGGGCAGCTGGCGCTCCACGGCTTTCACAGGGGAGGGGGTCATGGCGGTGGTCGCCTCCTCGATCGGGGCGCGGGACCGAGGTGTCGGCCGGTCCGGCGTGGGTGTGGCTGGTCGGACCGACCGGCACCGGGTTGCGGTGAACGGCCGTTCACAGTCGTGGCGAAGGCGAGTATGCCCGAAACCCGCGCTGCCGTCACGACCTGCACATATGAACTGGACGCAGTGGCGGGCTACGGCACCGTAGGGTTGACGTTGTGGCTGTATCCGAACCCCTCCCGACCCGATTCCGGCCCGCTCCGGACGACCGGCTGACCGCGCTCGCGGCCGAGTTGCGAGCGCTGCCGCCCTCCTGCGGGCCGGTGCGGCTGGTCGCGGTGGACGGCCACGCGGGCTCCGGCAAGACCACCTTCGCCGGACGGCTGGCGGCGGCGCTCGGCGGGGCCCCGGTGGTCCACCTCGACGACCTGGCCACCCACCGCGAGCCCTTCGGGTGGACCGGACGGCTGCGCGAGCAGGTGCTGGAGCCGCTGGCGGCCGGGCGGGACGCCGAGTACCGGGTGTACGACTGGACGCTGCGCCGCTTCGCGGGCACGGCCGCGGTGCCGGCCGCCCCGGTGGTACTGGTGGAGGGGGTCGGCGCCGGGCGGCGGGCGGTGCGGCCGTGGCTGGCCCGGGTGATCTGGATGGAGCTGGACGCCGTCTCGGCCCGGCGGCGCGGGGAGGAGCGGGACGGGCCGGAACTGGCCGAGTTCTGGGCGGGCTGGGCCCGGGCCGAATCGGCGCATTTCGCCGCCGATCCGAGCCGTCCGCACGCCGTGACGCGGGTCGACGGGGTGACCGGCCGGATCACCCCGGACACCGTCGGTGAATCTTCAACCAACGCCTTGACCTGCGACATCGCCAGGATCTAGGTTCTCCTCAGCCACCGGAACACCAGATTCCGGTTGCCTCGGACCCGGCGCCCCCGGCTTGTTCCCCCGTGAGCCGGGGGCGCCGTCCGGTCCCCTTCCGAAACCCGCTCCCCCGCCGCCCGTTTCGTCGCCCGGCCGCTCAACGGCCGCTCGTGCGATCGCATTTGCCCCTGTGCGGCACCCTTCCGGATCAGCGCCGCGCCGGTACGATTCCTGGCAGGCGCAGTTGCGCCACAGGGGGTCGACGACCACCGGCCAGGCTAGGCGCAGGCAACCCGCCGGCCGAGCCCCGGGCCGCACCGCGGGGGGCGTGAGTGACGACGGTGGACAGTTCCGACAGCACGGCGGGCGGGCCCGACCGGCTCGCCGACCGCGCCTGGCTGCGCGCCATGGACGCGTACACGGCCGGTGCGTACACCCGGGCCGAGGAGGAGTTCCGGGCCGCCGTCCGGCTGGACCCGGGCATGGCCGACGCCTGGCTCGGACTGCACGCGCTGCGCAGCGACACCTCGGCCGCGCTGCTGGCCATGTACCGCAACCAGAAGCGGTTCGGCGAGCAGCGGCGACTGCACCGACGGCCGCTCAGTTCCTGGTACTGGCTGGGCTGGTGGGTGCAGCCGGTGCTGGAGGACGCCCGCGACCTCGCGCTGGCGCACGCCTCGCACTGGCTGGACGGGCGCCACCTGGCCGAGCTGGACCGGGCGTTGGAGCAGTGTCCGGCGCCCAGCGAGGACCCGTCCGCCCGCTTCCTGTACGCCTGCCGGTCCTACCTGCTCAAGGACTGGGAGCAGCTGATCCGGGACACCGACCGCCTGCTGGACGACCCGCTGCTCGGCATCGAGGCCGGGCTGTTCGCCGGCATGGCGCGGGTGCGCCTCGACATGTGCGCCCAGGCGCAGGTCCCGCTGGCCGCCTCGCTGGCCCGCTGCCGCTCCGAGCAGCCGCAGCGCAAGGAGCTGCGGTACTGGCTGGCCCGGGCGTACGAGGGGGCCGGGCGCAGCGCCGCGGCGCTGCCGCTCTACCGGGCGGTGCACCGGGCGGACCCGGCGTTCATGGACACCGCGACCCGGCTGACGGCCATCTCGGCCGAGGACGCGCTCGCCGACGGCCTCGTGGACGCCATCGCGGACGGGCTCGCCAACGGGCTCGCGGACGGGCTGACGACGGGCGGCAGCCCGGGTGCGGCCGACGCCGCCGCACCGGGCGGGCCGGGTGTCGAACCCGGCTACCCGGACGACGTCGGTTACCCCGAACTGCCCGGGTATGGGGAGGAGTTCGCGGACGCGGGCGGGCCTGGCGGCGCGACCGTCCCCGGCGACGGGCTGTCGAGCGACGGAGTGCCCGGCGGGCTGTCGAACGGCCTGCTGTCGAACGGCCTGGCGTCGAACGGCGGCGGACCCTCGGTGGACGCCGGACTGGTGGACGGCCCCCCGGCGGACGGGGCCCTGGCCGGCGGCGCCCTGCTGGACGGGACCGCGACCGGCGGCGCCCGGCTGGA
>NZ_LFVW01000414.1:0-10368 GCF_001182915.1 Kitasatospora sp. MY 5-36 | reverse complement strand
CGCGGCCCCCACGGTCCCCGGCCCCGGCTTCGGCCCCGCCCCCGCTCACGCCCCCGCCGCGGGCCCCGGGCAGATACCGGGTCAGGCCCCCGGCCAGGCACCCGGCGCCCCGTACTGGCCGCCCTACGCGATGCCGGCGCCCGCGCCGCAGCCCCGCAACGGCCTGGGCATCGCGGCCATGGTGCTCGGGATCGTCGGCGTCGTGCTCGGCCTGACCATCATCCTGTTCTGGCTGTCCTGGCTGCCCGCCCTGCTGGCCGTGGTCTTCGGCGTGATCGCCCTGGGCCACGTGCGCAAGGGCCTGGCGGCCAACCGGGCGATGGCCCTGGCGGGCGTGGTCCTGGGCGTCACCGGCCTGCTGGTCTCGGTCGGCACCGGCGTGTTCGTCGTGAACCGGGTGCAGGAGGTCCACCGGGAGCAGAAGGCGCAGGCGGAGGCCGCGCGCATCCGCCTCGAGACCGCGACCAAGGCCGCCGAGGAGCGGGCGGCCAAGGAGAAGGCGCGGATCGAGGCCGAGCGCCAGCGGCTCGCGGCCGAGCAGGAGAAGCGGGCCGCGGACGAGCGGGCCCGGCGCCTGTCGTTCGGCCAGTCCTACACCTACCCGGACGGGCTGAAGGTCACGATGGCCGCGCCGGAGCCGTACGTCCCGCGCGGGGGCGTGGGCGAGACCCCCAAGGACGCCACGATCGTCCAGGTGAGGATCACCGTCGTCAACACCGGGCCCGCGGAGGTCTCGCTCCTCGGTTCGGGGCTGCCCACCGTCCGGGACGCCAAGGGCAACCTCGTCTTCACCCTGATCGACGGCAGCGGACGGATGAAGATCCTCACCAAGTCCCTGGCCCCGGGCGAGGAGGCCACCGGGCTGACCGCGTACGCCCTGCCGGCCGGCGCGGGCGACCCGTTCTCCGTCCGGTTCGACCACACCATGGGCACGGAGTACAAGGACGTCATCTGGACCGGCCCGGCCGGCTGACCCCGACCGGCCCCCACCGCCCGAGGCCGCCTGACCGCCCCCCGCGGCAACTCTGACGGCACGTCACGAATCGGCAACCGAGGCCCCGTCTCCGGCGATACACCTGTGACGCACCGACCGGCTCGCCTATTCTCCATCCGGCGCGGCGCACTCCCGCCGCGTCGGACGACTGGGGGGTCGCGTGCTTCTGGACGGACGCATGGCCGTGTTCGAGGCCGTCGTTCCCGCGCTGGTCGGCCTCGAACTGACGGGGCCCGAGCCGGGCAACGGCACCCGGCTGCGCATCCCGCCCGGCACCCCCCTGCTGGTCGAGTGCGCCGGCGCACCGCCCGAACCCGGACACACGGAGGGCCCGGCGGTCACCCCGCCGGGCCCTCCACGCCCCCGTCTGTCCAGCTTGCGGAGCATGGACATCAGAAGTTCGTGGCCGCAACCTACCCCGTCTCGGCGATCTGCGCGAGACTCTTGACCTTGGCTGAAATGCTGCGGGTACCGACACCCTGCACCGGCCCCGCCCGCCCAGATAGGTGTGCCGGATTCGGGGTGCTCAGCTCGCCTCGGCGGGCTCCAGGCCGACCCTCACCGTGAGCTGGTGCAGCCGTTCCGCGAGCACCCTCCGGCCGTCACCCGAGATCGTGTCGAGCGCGACCATAGCGGTCACGGTGACGTCCGCCAGCCTTGCCCGTCAGGCTGCGGACGGCTGCCGGTCGGCGAGGAGCAGCGCGAGGGGGCCGCCCTGGAGGAGGAACCGCCCTTCGCCGACTGCGGCGAGGGCGTCCTCCATCGGCCACCACATCAGCTTGAAGCCGTCCTCCCCGGGCGCCAGCTCCTGGGGGCCGAGGGTGAGGTCCCGGGCCTCGAAGAGGTGCAGGCGCGCCGTCGAGCCCGGCACGATGGCGTACGACCCGAGCGGGCGCCAGGTCGCGGCGGTGATCCCGGCCTCTTCGCGTAGCTCGCGCTGCGCGCACTTCTCCGGGCTCTCGTCGCCCTCCTGGCGCCCTCCTGGCAGGAACAGGTACTCGCCACCGTGCAGGGGGAACGGCGCGGTCAGCACGGCGACCAGGCCGTTGGAGTCACGGGCCACGATCACGGCCGCGTCCCGGGTGGGCAACTGCGTGTTGGTCATGCACGGAGGTTAAGCCGCGGTCAGACCACCATGCGGGCGAACGGCACGTTCGTCACCGTCGGGTGGATGATCCCGCGCCCGTGGTAGCCGTCCTCACCGAAGGCGTCCCCGTGGTCGGCACACAGGACGACCAACCACCTCCTGTCGCTGGTCAGGCCGTCGACCAGGTCGCCCAGGTGCTCGTCGGCGTACGCGAGGGCGGCGGCCTGCGATTGCCAGGAGTCGGAGCTGTCGCCGAGGTAGTGGCCGTGGGGCACATGCGTTGCCGAGACGTTGACGAACAGGAACAGGGGACGGTCCGCCCGGGCCCCGGCGACGTCGAGGGCGTGTTCGACCTGGTAGCGGGTCGAGTCCGGCTCCGGCGAGCAGAACTCCGGCCGCCAGAAGTCCTCGTCGAACATGTCCGGCAGGACGGACCCGAGCGGTGTCTCCCGGGAGAAGTACGTCACACCGCCGATGCACACCGTGCGGTAGCCGTGCTGGCCGAGCCCGACGAGGAGGTTTGGCGCGTCGAAGACGAACGTGCGCGGGTCGACCGTCTTGAACGCCGGCGGCCGACACTCCCACAATCGCGGGGGCTGCTGCGGCTGCGGGAGCTTCGGAAGGAACCCGGAGAAGAATGCCATGTGCGCGGGCAGGGTGAACGTGCCGGGCGTCCGGCGCTCCTCCCACTGCCCGCCCGGCACGATGCCGGCCAGCCGGGGTGTCTGGCCGGCGTGCATCGTCGCCCGGGCGACGTCGTAGCGCAACGAGTCCAGGGTGACGAAGAGGATGTTCGTCCCGGACCCGATGATGGTGGCGGCGTCGATCACGGTCATCCCTCCGCGGTGGCGTAGTGCTGGGCGAGGTCGGGCCGGTGGACGACCCGGCCCCTGGAGTGGTCGTTGACGGGGATCGGCACCTTGTCCCGAGCGATGAGGTCGCAGATCCGCTCCAGGCCGGTGCCCTCGGCGATCGCGGCCCCGTCGACAGCGAACAGCCGGATCGTCACCTCGGCGCCGACGGCGCTGATCCGAACGCCCGGCACCTGGAGGGTGCGGATCGCGTAGGCCAGCAGCTCCTCGTCGCCCTCCCCGACGACGGACACCGTCGCGGCAAAGTGCCGGCAGTTGATCGCGCCCCGGTTGAACGGCCCGCAGTACTGCTTGGCCAGCTCGCTGCCGTCGTGGACCAGGGCTACGCCGTGCGCGCCCGTGGTGAGCACGAGGCAGGACCCGACCCACCAGGCGACGGCCGGGTGCAGGTCGACCGAGTGCCGGCCGGTGATCCGGTCCTCGGCGAAGACCTTGGAGAGGTCAACGGGATTGAGCACGGCGGCCCTCCAGCAGCGAGTGGATCTCCTCGGCCAGCTCCTCCGGAGTGCGCCCGTCGGTACTGATCGACACGCCCGTGGTGTCGGTGGCGGCGAACAGCCGGTACAGCTCCTGGACGTGCGACAGCAGGGCGGGCCGGCGGGCCAGGAACCGGTCCGTCGCGGCCCGGGCCGGCCGGGTGTCCATCCGGTGCCGGATCTCCTTCTCGGAGGTCTCCAGGTAGACCGTCAGGTCGGGCCGCGGCAGGTAGCCCAGGTACGGGCGGAACGCGCCGGCAGCGACCTCCAGGTCGAGCTGGTTCGCGGCAGCGTGGTTGACGACGACCGAGGCGATCCACCGGTCCGCGACGAGGTTCCCGCTGACCAGTGCGCGGCGCGCGGTGTCGGCCGCGTCGAGCGCGCCGGCCAGGTGGAAGGCGAACTGGGTCAGCGCGCCACCGTGGTCGCTGACGTAGCCGATCAGCGAGCTGAGGGGACGCGGGATGACGTGCAGGGTCTCCGCGCCGAGCCGCTCCGCGAGGAGGCGGGTCAGGGTGGACTTGCCGGAGCCGCTGATCCCCTCCAGGACGAGGAGCGCACCGTTCTGCCCGGTGATCGGCGGCTGGTAGCAGGGGTGCAGTTCGAAGCTCACAGCGTTCCCTCCGTGAACGAGGCGACGTGCCCGGCGACCGCGGTAGCGATCGCGGCCGGGGCGTCGGCGGTGGCCAACAGCTCGGTGAGGTCGAGTCGGAGGTCGTCGCGCAGCAGGCACGGCTGGAGGCCGCCGGCGTGGTCCAGGCGCAGCGCCCAGAACCCTTCGACGCACTGCGGCCGGAGCGGACAGCTCCCGCACTGGCCGACGTGGTGACGGCCGAGCTCGCGGTGGATGACCTCGACCTCCAGGCCGTCGATGGTGAAGACGCGCCGGCCCTGGCCGACGCCCGCGATCTCGACGCGCTCCTCGCGGGTGAGCGTGCGCAGGTGGGCCACCAGCCCGTCTGCCGGGACCGCCGCGCTCTGCCCGGAGGCGTTGAAGTCGGTGTCGACCAGTTCGATGAACTGGATCGGCAGCCGGCGCTCCAGCGCGTACTGGAGGATCGCGTGGACCTCGTGCTCGTTCTGCTTCTGGAGCAGGGTGTTCAGCTCGACCCGCCCGAAGGCTTCCCGAGCCGCGTCGATCCCGCCCAGGACGGTCGAGACCGGCAGTCGGGTCTTGGCGATCCCCCGGAACGACTGGTCGCTGAAGTAGTGCAGCGAGACTTTGATCTTGTCCAGGGCGGTGTCCCGCAGCCACGGCATGGACCGGGCCAGCAGGATGCCGTTGGTGATCAGCGAGAAGCTGACATCCGGCGCGACGAACTGCCGCATGCCTTCGAGGACCGGCTTGGCCAGCTTCGACGCCAGGGTCTCGCCGCCGGTGAAGTACACCCGGGTGAGGCCCTGGTCGATCAGCGTGCCGATGATGGTCACGTAGTGCTCGGCGCACAGGACCCGCCGGCGCGGCTGCTGGGTGCGGTCTTCGCGCGTGGTGCCGGGCGGAACGTCGCCCTCGTTGTGGCAGAACCAGCATGCGATGTTGCACTCGGGGCCGAGGGAGACGCGGAGCTGGCCGCGCAGCGCGGCGAAGTTCCGCAGCGCGGTCAGGCTGACGGGCGGGGTCGGGCGGGACGAGAGGGTGAGGAGGGTCACGACACACTCCTGTTCTCGGGACGGAGAGGTGCCTTGCTACGGGTGGGCTGATCCGGCGTGGTAGCGGCCGGGGATGAGGAGATGCGCGTCGTCTCGGTGTGGTGGATCAACAGGCCGAGGACGCCGGCGCCGAGGAGGTTCAGAGCGATCCAGGAGGACGCCGGGAACGTCCCCAGACGGTCGCGGTCCGGGGCCGCGTGTTTCCGGCGCGGGTGCGGGCTGTAGACGTAGGACGTGGTGCTGTTCGTCAGCATGGGGGCCTTCAGCAGCGTTGGGGTCCGGCTTCCCCCCAGCGAACCGCCACCCCGACGGCCTGATCCGTAGTCGGACTACGGGCCGTAGCCCGACTACGGGTCAGATGATCTGTACGCCCGCGCGGACGGCGAAGTCCCGCGCGCCCGGCAGCTTGCGGTCGTGCCGCAGGAGGCCGACCGCCAGGTCACGGACGGCGCCTCGACGGACTTCCTGCGGAGCAGCCTCCTCTGCGGCGAGGAGAGCGCGGTAGCACTGCTCCGGCTTGCCCCACTGGCCGAACGCCCGGGCGACGTCGATGAAGAACCTGGCCTGCCGCTCGGCAGTCGGCAGTGCGGCCGGGTCGACCGTGCGGGCCAGCTCGATCGCCCGCCCGGCGTCACCGAGTTCGTAGTGCACCGACAGCTCGTGCAGGGCGACGCCCTGGATGCCGTCCACCAACCCGGAGGAACGGCCCGCCGCGGCAGCGCTGTCGGCAGCCTCCTTGATCAAGGCGTGGGCGTAGGAGCGGTCACCGCCCTTCGCCGCGGTGTAGGCAGCGGTGGCGTACAGGTCGCCGCGCGTGGCGAGGCGGGAGACCTCCGGGACAGAGGCGTCGGCGAGCAGTTCCTCGGCGGCCACGACCACGATGTCCGTCGCCCTGGCCAGACTGCCCTGCCGGCGCCAGGAACTGGAGACCATCCGCTGCGCCTCCGCGATGACCAGCGAGTCGCCACCGAGCCGGGCGGCGGTGAGCGCGCGGTCGGACGTGATCGACACCAGGTTGTTCGTGCCGACCTTGATGCACAGCCGAACGGCGATGTTGTACAGCTGCGCAACGTGCCGGGCGCGCTCCTCCGCCGTGCCGACCATGCCGGCCGCGGCGATCCGGCCGGGCAGGGCCTCGGCCAGGACGTCGTACCGAGCCGCCTTGAACTCCGCGCGGGCGGCTGCCACGGAAGCTGCGACGGTCGTCACAGTCGGCTCGCGACGCGGAGCCGGGAGCCGGCCCGGCCCGTACAGCAACAGGTCCTCCAGGCCGCCGAGCGGCGACGCGGCCTCGGCGTGCGCGGCCTGCTGGCCGGCGGCCGGGGTGACGAGGGCGGCGACCGCCAGGGTCAGGAACGGGCGGCGTCGCACATCGTCCTCCTCGGCACCGGAAGTCGTGGCCAGCGTACCCGTGCTGACTCGCCGTCGCGGTGATCTCGGCTTCTTCGCTGCGGGCTGCGGCAGCGCCATCAACATGTCGACCTCGACGCCCAGCACCGAGGCGATCCGGCGTAAGAGCTCCACGTCCGTGACCCGCTGGACGTCCCGCTCGACCAGGGACATCCAGTCCTCACCGTGGTCGAGCTCCGCCGCGAGCCGCAGCTGTGTCCAGCCCATCGTCGAGCGACGAAGCGAGATGAACCTGCCGAACGTCGTCTCGGCCACCCGTCCCCCTTGGTGCACGTAGTCCCCCCACTACGGACCGCCACCGTAGCGGGGAAAAGGGCGCTGCCGGCAGGGCCCCTTCCGGCATCACTTCTTGCCACGCCAGGCCAGCACGACCGCGAAGTTGACCCGCTTGGCGGCACGGTGGCCCCACGCGGTGCAGCTCTGGTAGCCGAGCGAGGTCAGGTCGTCCCGGACCTGCGCGACGCCGTCGTGCCAGTGCACCGCGGCGGCCTCCGGCAGCCCACGCCGCAGCCTCCGCCCCGACGGCCCTGGCAGCCGGCCGGGACCGGTGGTACAACAGCGAGTCCGCAATCGGGCCCGCCAGGTTGCCGCCTGGGCGCAGCACCCGCGGCGTCATGGTGCCGTCCAGCCACGGGAAGGTGTCCCACCGGCCCCGGCCGACGGCGCCAGCGCCACCCAGCCCTCACTGCCGTCGCGCACCTCGCCCAGGGCCTCCTCTCCCTGGAGCGCCGCCTGCCCGGTGACGGCCTCGACCAGGAACGTCGCCATGGCCCCGGTGAGGATGCACGGCACCTGCCGGGACTTCGCGTCCAGGGCCGCCAGTGCCGGTGGCCGACCCTGACCGGCCAGCCCAACAGCTCGACGAACGCCTGGGCTGCGGCACGGTCCGACCGGTGATTGATCAGATGCATGGTGGTGCTCCCTGCGAAGGGCCCGCTCTGGGGCCAGGAGAGAGGGAGGAGCGGCGCCCCGGCCCCGACGGGGGGACCGACGCCGGGAGCGCCTAAGCCGCTTGGTCCTTCCCCGGTGACCTGATCACGACGGTCATCCAAGCGGCTGTAACCAGTCAACGACGGTCCGTATAACTACCGCAGGGGCCACGAAGGGGTGCGTTTTCCCGCGGGGGCCAGGTTAGGGGGCCAGAATGGCGGCCTGATCTAACGCGCGGGCGCTAAAGGACGCATGATGATGAGTCAGGAGATCGGGCCGGTCCTACGGCGTCTGCGCATGAGTGCCGGCAGGAGCCGCCCAGAGCAGGCCGAGCACATCCAGACGTTCCAAGGCGGCAGGTACTTCGACCCCGACCGGCTCAAGCGCTGGGAACGAGGCGAGCGCATCCCCACCTCGACCGACTTCCAGCTCATCGCCGACGCGTACAGCCTCCACCTGGAGGAGGTACGGCAGGCCGTCAGCCTCGCCCGCCAGGCACGCCGACTCGCCCGGCTGCACCCCCTGATCGAGCACGACCAGGCGCAGGAGGAGGACCGGGTGGACAGGCGATCGTTCATAGGAACAGCACTCGCGGCCGGCGGGACCATGGCATCCGAACCGTGGGGAAGGCTCGCCGCTGCCCTGCACGGCGGCCCCGTCGACAAGCCCACCGCGGGTGAGCTTGAGAAGAGCACCGGCGAACTGTTCACCGCCGAGGAGCACATGCCCGCCCGCCTCCTCGCCGCCCGCCTCACCAGCCACCTCGACAACATCACCACCGTCCTCCCCCGCGCCGGCGAGCACGAACGCGCCCTGACGATCGCCGCCGGCGAGACCGCCGCCCTGGCCGGCTGGTTGTACTGGGACCTGGGCGACCACGAGACCGCCGCCTGCTACTACTCCACCGCCAGCCTCGCAGGGCGCCGAGCCGGACACGGCGCCGTCAACGCCCTGGTCCTCGGCTACGCCTCGTACGGCGTCAACTCGGAGAAGGCCCGCGAGATGCTGACCGCCGCTCAGGAGCACGTCCGCGGTCAGGGGTACGCCACCGCCCGCGCCTGGCTGTGCGCCCGCGAGGCCGAGGAGGCCGCCGCCATGGGCGACCAGGAGGCCGCCGTCCGCGCTCTCGACCGCGCCACCACCGCGTTCGACTACGCCGCCCCCGGCGGCGAGCAGGCATGGATGTCCTTCTTCGGGCAGGCCCGCCTCAACTCCTTCCGCGTCGCCACCTACGCCCGGCTGCGCCACCCCGAGCTGACCAGCGCCGCCGACGACGCCCTGGCCTCCCTCGACGGCGTCGACACCAAGGTCCGCGTCGCCGTCCTCGGCGACGTCGCCACCGGCTACCTCACCGCCGGCGACATCGAGCAGGCCGTCGAAGTCGGCCGCCGCGCTCTCACCGCCACTGTCCAGACCGAGACCACCATGGGCAAGGTCCGCCTGACCGCCCTCGCCGACCGCCTCCCGAACAACAGCACGGCCCGGACCTTCCGTGAGGAGATCCGGGCCGCCATCGCCTGACCGGTCAGCCGGCCGACGTCTCAGCGCTGATCCAGTTCAGGTAGCTCTCGGCGCCGGCCACGACCGGCACCGCGACGAGCTCCGGCACGTCGTACGAGTGACGCTCCTTGATGAAGTCGCCGAGCGGGCCGGCCAGTTCGGCGCGGGTCTTGAAGTCGATCCGCCACTCGTCGCCGGACTGCACCTCACCGTCCCACCAGTACACCGAGCGAATCGGGTAGACCTGCGCGCACGCGGCCAGCCGCTCCCCGATCACCTTTGCGGCCAGCTCGCGGGCCTTCGTCTCGTCGTCATGGGTCGTCGTCACCACGAGGAAGTCACTCATGGCCCGAGCGTAACCATTCAGATCACGCCCGGGGGGGGACAGTCCGGTGCCTGGCCCGGGAGCGTGACGATCCATCACACTCCGCCTCCATGAACGCTACGACACCGCCCACACCAGGAGCAGCACCGTGGCCACCCAGCCCAAGGCCCTGACCGTCAGCTACCACACCGCCGACAATCTGGCCGCCGCCTCAGCCGCCCTCCCGGCCGTCCTCCCCGCCGCCGTCTCCACCGGCGTCCTTCGCGCCGTCCCCGCCGCCGAAGGCGGACTCGAACTCGTCGATGTCCTCCTGGCCCAGCGAGATCAGCGAGAAGTCCGACGGGGTGTGGCCGCCGGAGCCCTCGTCGGCGTGCCGCACCAGGCCCTCCAGCACCGCCCGCCAGCGCTCGGCGAGGTCCGCCAGCTCCGCCGCGCCGAGCAGCCCGGCCGGCGACTCCAGGACGAAGGACAGCTCGGGACCCTCGGGCAGGTCCCGCGCCCGGCCGTTGATCTCCAGCACGTGCCGCAGCGGCATCGCCGGGTCGACACCGCCGGGCATCACGTGCTCGCCCGCCGACGTCCACGGCCGCCCACCGGCCGCGGAGCCCACCCCGGTGTCCGCGTCCGCGGAGCCCGCCTCCTCACCGGAACCGCCGAACCGGCCCAGGTAGTTGAACCCGATCTGCGGCGCCGCCAACGGCGCGAGCACCGCCCGCGTGGCCGGGTTGGCGTACCTCAGCAGCCCGTACCCCAGACCGTCGCCCGGCCGCTGCCGCAACTGCTCCTTGACCCGCTTGATCAGCCGCGCCACGTCCTCCCCGCCCGCCCGGACCTCGGCCGGGTCGATCGGCCCGGTCTCCAGCCACACCGGGTGGACGGCGGTGAACCAGCCGAGGGTGCGCGTCAGGTCCATGTCCTCCGACAGCGGCACCCGGCCGTGCGCCTCCCGGTCGACCAGGAAGCCCTCCGGCACCGGCCTGCCCCGGGCGCGCAGCCACTCGCCGAGCGCCGCGGCCAGACCGGACAGCAGCACGTCGTCCACGCCCGCGTGGAAGGCGGCGGGCAGGGCCGCCAGCAGCGGCCCCGCGGTGCGCGCCGGGACGGTCAGCTCGGCGCGCGAGCGG